>JASEEV010000021.1 GCA_030019435.1 Methanocellales archaeon
TATAATTGTTGGGCTGTTGATAGCGTTGCATGGCTACTACAGGGAGTTTGGGTGATGTTTTTTAAAAGAGGAGTAGTTATATCGCTCACTCAGATCGAGCTATCACCGTTTGATCAAGTAGTAGATTGCCAGTTGGCACATGCACTATTATCACGTGAATTGAATCGCCAGCACTGAAATCAGGACCATCTGATAATGTGACCTTGTCACCTGCGTCTATGCTCGTGGGTGTGATAGTAACACTAACATCATTAATTGTAGCTCTGAGGTCTCCTGCAGGAACTGATGCGGTACCAATGGCCGTCATGGTTACGTTATTATTGTTTGCAGTCGCCACCACACTCGTAAAATGCAGGTCTGGTGCCATTTTTGGTGGTGTCATTCCGAACACGTATGCTGCAACGACTGCTGCTAAAATCACGACGATCGCTACCATCAGAATTTCGCCAATGACCGGCGATACCGCCTCTTCGTTCCTTTTCAACATATCTTCTTTCATTTCCGCCTCTGAACCGCATTGAATTTAAAAAAATAAAAAGAAAAAAGTGATGAGTCTATGCAGACCGAGCTATCATGCCCGGGCTATCACCGTTTGATCAAGTAACAGTGTGCCAGTTGGTGTGTGCGTTATTACTACGTGGACTGAATCGCCAGCACCGAAAGAGACGCCTGTCAAATTAAGTCTTTCACCTGCTTCTATGCTACCCGTAGTACCAGCGTCGGCGATTATAGCCTTTGTAGCAGTAGTATCTTGAACTACACATTTGAGATCGCCTAGTGGCACTACTGCAGTACCAATCGCTGTCATGGTTACAGCATCATCGCTTGCATCTGCTACCACGCTGGTGAAATGCAGGTCCGGTGCCGCTGCCGGTGGCGTTATCCCAAATACGAATGCCGCAATGACTGCTGCAAGAATGACCGTTATGGCAACCATCAGGATGACGCCTATCACTGGCGATACCGCTTTTTCATCCTTTACAAATCTTTGGTTTGCTTTGCTCATATGATTTATCCTCCTATATCCCCTCCAATGATGTATAACGATGATAGGGTATATACGTTTTTCGCAACATACTTTGATTCTTGAAAATGTGGATGAAGCTCTCACCATTGGTGCCACCCTGATAGGTGGAACGAAATGATCGGTCTAATTTTGATCTAGCATAATTTCGGTAGTGTTCAGTTAAGCGAAATAGACAATCACTAAACGCCCACAGTAGAGCTTATTCCTATCTTAAGATGCCCCTTAACTGAACAGCGCCATAATTTCTACCGAAATATTTAAATCTTCAGAAAAATAATATAGTCCGAGGAATTTTGAATGTCGGAATATGTGGGGATTGTCGGCAAGAAGGGAGAACTGTATCCTCCAAAGGAACTGAGAGAGAAAGCAGACCTATACCCAGGAGACAAGTTCATTGGCACCATCGTGGATGGCAAGATCCTGTTGAGAAAAAAGAAGACCATAGACGATGTGCTAAGAGAGGCTCCTTTGGCAACGGTAACCCTAGAGGAAATGAGAAAACAAAGGGAAGAGTTGGAGAGAAGCTTGAGATGACGGAGGAGTTGTTTCTAGACACCACCTATGTCATGCCCTTCTTATATTTGGACATAGATGTGGATGGCTACTCGAGGGACAAATACAGAGAGATCATAGGCTCGATCGACAAGGTGCATATTAGCATCGTCTCGATCATCGAGGCAAAAGCCTGTAGTTTGAGGATAGAAAAAAGGCAATGCAATGAAAAGTTCAATGTCGGGCTGGCAATCCTAAGCAGTGATGAAAAGGTCGAGATACATGGATATACCCCTGAGACCGATAAGAGATTTAATGAGATCGTCTCCTTAGGTCTTGGCTTCTTTGACTCTATCATCTTGGCGCAATCCTATCAAGTTGGGCGTCTGCTCACAGAGGACTCAAGACTCTTGCAACTGTCCAATGACATAGAGATATTGAACTGGAAGATGCTGCTCGATGAGTTCTAGCGAATGCGCTCGATTACCTCATCTAATGCAAGCATCTCCTGCTCGCCCGTCATCATGTCTCTGAGGGTTACCTTTCTAGCTTGCAGCTCTCTCTTTCCGACTATGACAGCATGCGTAGCCCCGATGACATTTGCATGAGAAAGTTGAGCTTTCACTCCTCGACCCATCAGATCTATGTTAGTGGAAAAATGTCTTCTCAAGCGGTGCGCAACCTTGAGCGCCTCAACCCTCGCCTCCTTAGTAGAAACGACGATGACCTTTTTCTGTGGAGGCAAGCTTATATCGCCCAACGCCATGACCACTCGGTCGAAGCCAAAGGCAAAGCCCGTAGAAGGGATGTCTTCACCACCGAATAGATGTGCTAGTCTGTAGGAGCCGCCACCGCAGATCTGATTTTCTGTGCCTAGGCGTTCTGCATAGATCTCGAAAACCATGCCAGTATAGTATTCCAAGCCTCTGGCTATTGAGAAATCGATTTTGTACGATACGCCAAGTTCACTCAGCAAACTCAAGATGTTCTCAAGATGCCCCAATGCAGGAACATCACCAACTATCCCACGTGCCTCGTCGATGTCTTCACTTTCGATCAAGGCATATATGCTTTCCTCCAGGGCAGGAGCGCCAATCTCTTCCAAGTACATTCTCAGCCCTTCGTCATCCCTTTTGTCGATAAATCTCATGATCGCATTCTTCTGCTCCTCGCTCAAATCTCTCATAAGTGAACGGAGAGCGCCCAGGTGCCCAACATGTAAATCACCTCTCAGCTCAAGAGCATCAAGCACAGATGATGCAAGTGCGATCACCTCAGCATCCGCCTCAGGGCGATCGCTACCTATTAACTCAACTCCAAAATGCCAAAACTCCCTAAAGCGTCCTTTCTGCGGCCTTTCATATCTAAAGCAATTACCAAAATAATAGAATTTTAGCGGCTTGGGTGTCGCTTGCAGTTTTTCCACGTATAACCGCAGAACAGGGGCGGTCAACTCAGGGCGAAGTGCCAGCGCCCTTCCCCCCTTATCCCTGAACTCGTAGATTTCATCTACGATCGTCTCGCCAGACCTGAGCGTGAATAATTTTAAATTCTCAAAAGTGGGCGTCTGAATCTCTTGATAGCCCCAGTTTTCCACTGTTTGTCGCATTATATTCTCGATAAAGCGCCTCTTTGCCATCTCGCTTGGTAAAAAATCGTGCGTTCCCCTTGGCTTTTGCATTTTCATGTTTTGATTTCTTTGTGTGCATATGATTTAATACTTCTGAAGATATTAGACAATGGCAAAATGAGACCTTCGATCGACGATTACTTCATGGAAATAGCATCTGTTGTAGCCAAGAGGTCAACGTGCTTGAGAAATCAGGTGGGTGCAGTGATAGTAAAAGACAAAAGGATCTTGGCGACTGGCTATAATGGAGCACCTCGCGATTTGGAACATTGCTTGGATATAGGATGTATTAGGGAGCAAAACGACATTCCGTCAGGAGAGCGCCATGAACTATGCAGAGGAGTTCATGCAGAGCAAAATGCAATCATACAATCCGCCATTCATGGGGTCTCTACAGAGGGCGCAACCTTGTACTCAACACATCAGCCCTGTATTTTATGCGCAAAAATCATCATCAATGCAAAGATTCGCCGAGTGGTCTTTGCAAATTCTTATCCCGACACCACCGCCCTGGAATTTTTGAAGTCAGCTAAAGTGGATGTAGAGCAGCATGCTCCTCCATAAAATCACACGACCAATTTGCCTCTTACCTTTGCATAAAAGCCTTCCCTAGTCTTGACGAATAATGCTGGCTCCTTTGCTTTTGTGAACTTGATGACATCGCCTTTTTTGACCACTTTGTTATACTGCCCATCTATGACGATTGTCGCTTCCTTTTTTGGACGCAATAATTTGACCACGATTTCACTGTTCGCTGGAACAACCCATGGTCTGGCTGATAGTTTGAAAGGTGCGAGAGGAACTATCACAAATGCATCCACTCTTGGATCGACGATGGGTCCGCCGGCACTCATCGCATAAGCGGTTGAGCCAGTGGGAGTTGCCAATATCAGACCGTCCGCCCTTGTGGTCTCAAGCTCATTTTCGTCGATGATTATCTGAAAGTGAAGAATTTTTGCCGGTCTTGATGTTACAATGGCTGCTTCATTCATGGCGGGTGGAAGTTTTTCTCCATTAACGCTTACGGCAAGCCTTGCTCTCTGGTCTACTTCAAATCCTTCCAGTACTTCGCAGACAAACGCCTCCGCGTTCTCGGGGGCAATCTCTGCCAAAAATCCCACCTCGCCCACGTTTATTCCGAGAATAGGGGTTGGCTTGCTTAACAATTGGAGCGCTCGCAGTATCGTGCCATCTCCTCCTACCGTGATCACCATGTCAACGTGCATTTTGTCTACAGGAGTCGAGCGCTCTAGCATGCCGAGCTCGGTTGCACTCCTCGGATCGAACACGATCTCAACTTTGCCTTGGGCGCGCTTCATGATGGTTTCCACCATTTCGATTGCATCAGTCGTATCACATCGTGAAATAATACCAACGGTCTTGGGTTTCATTTTTCTCCCCTCAGTTTAGCGAGCAGTTTTTCATGAATGCGCCCGTTAGATGCTATTATCCTTATTTTTTGTCTTACATCAAGCGGCAATTTCAGTGGCATGCCCATACAATCGGTTACGATCCCGCCTGCCTCTTCTACGATGAGTTTTCCAGCCGAAATATCCGTGACTCTTAGATAGCCCCTGTTGTCGATGAGCGCATCTAGTTTGTGGGATGCTACATAGCATAATTCAAGCGCTGCACTGCCTAGAAGCCGAATTTTGCAGTTTTTATCTAGAGTAATGTGATCATTTACGGATACACAGTACTCATCCATTGTTTCTGAAACACGAATTTTTCTTCCATTTAGAAATGCCCCCCTAGTTTTTTCAGCCATGTACACATCTCCTGTCACCAAATCTCTTACATAGCCGTAATATATTTGTGAAAGATCGTTTCCACATATTGCCATGGAGAAAGAATAAAATGGTATGCCATGAATGGCGTTATGCGTTCCATCCAATGGATCAAGCACGATGGTGAGTTCTGGTTTTTCTCCTATGGTCATGCTACCGATCTCCTCACTTATGAGTTCAAATGATCGTCCATCCTCCTTTAAAACTCGGAGAGCTGCCCTCTCTGCAACATCATCGATCTTTGCAGTAGGTGTCCCATCTGCACCCATATAGAGAATGGTTCCACCTTCTACTCTGCCTATGATGCTCCCAATTGCGTCGCTAACCGCATTTGCGACATCTTCACACAGCTTTTTCATCCTATCATCTTATGTTATTGAGATACATTTAAACTATGGTGTTATTAAGAATACTGAATTTGTGGAGGGTGTTTAATGAAAGAACAAACCGAGGTTCGTTCGCTTAAGCAAGGACGCTATGTGATAATCGAGGATGAGCCGTGTACCATCATCAGCATTACCACCTCCAAGCCAGGAAAACATGGGTCTGCTAAAGCAAGGATAGATGCCATCGGAATATTTGACGCACAGAAAAGATCGGTCGTACAGCCTGTCAACGCTAAGATATATGTGCCTCTTGTGGAAAGAAAAAGTGGACAAATACTGTCTTTATCCGAGGATGTCATACAACTCATGGATCTGGAGGATTACTCCACCTTTGAGATAGAGATGCCTGCTGAGCTAAGGGGTAAGTTGGAAGTGGGAAAGGAGGTCACCTATCTCGAGTCGATGGGACGTAGAAGGATCGATATGCGGTGATGCTATTGCCCACTGAACTCTTTGCGGATGCCAATGCAGAATACAAAGATGCGGAGTTCGTGATATTTGGAGCGCCGTTCGATGGAACGTCATGTTTTCGGCCAGGCTCTAAGCGAGCTCCATCAGCGATAAGAAAAGCATCTTACAATTTTGAACCCTATAGTCCTCACTATGATGTCGACTTGGGAGAGATACCGTTTTGCGATCTGAGCGAGATCAATGCAAACACTGTGGATGAGATGCTAACAATCGTCCGGGAGACGGTAAGGGGAATAGTAAATGATGGTAAAATCCCGATCATGATGGGCGGTGAGCACTTGCTAACATACCCGTGCATTCGGGCATTCGATGATATCAGTGCAGTCGTCTTGGACGCACATCTTGATCTCAGGGACGAATATGCCGGCGATAAACAAAGTCATGCCTGTGTTTCACGGCGCATCATCGAAGAGATCGGTGCTACGAACTACGTTTCCATCGGCATCAGAAGTGGGGCCAAGGAGGAATATGATTTTGCAAAGAAGAATGAAGTTCGCTTTTACACCGTGGACCAGATCCAATCAGAGGGTATTGCCCATGTCGTGCACGATGCAATTGAACACCTAAACACAGATCGCATCTATCTATCGATAGATGTAGATGCGATCGATCCAGCATATGCACCCGCTGTTGGGAATCCAGAGCCATTCGGGATGGTTCCCACTGATGTCAAATACGTCATCCGATCACTAGCGCCATACACCCTAGGGTTCGATTTGGTCGAGATATCGCCAGACTATGATCATGGGCAAACCGCTCTATTAGGAGCGAAGTTGATTAGGGAGTTTATCGCAGCGAAGGTGAGCATCTAAAATGAATGAGTTGCGTTCAATCAAGCAGATGCGGATCAACTCCACCATGACCGTAAACCAATTGGTCAATGAGATGAGTGGAGCTGCTCTTGGTGCCGGACGACTGGCTGAAGCCGTTGACATCTATGAGGAGATGCTACGTGATGAGACCACAAAGTTCTTTGGACTCGCTGGTGCTATGACTCCTGCTGGAATGCGTTTAGTAATCAAAGACATGATAAAGGACGGTCACATCGATGTGCTCGTCACCACAGGCGCGAACATCATCCATGATCTGATCGAGGCTTTTGGAGGATGCCATTATAAGGGAACTTCGCAAACGGATGATGTCGACCTGAGGCACCAGCAGATCAATCGGATATTTGACGTCTTTTTACCAGAGCACCATTTCACCCTCTTTGAAGAGAAGATTTTGGAGATCCTAGCGGACATCGATCAAAAGGACCTGAGTATTAGGGAATTGTTGACTGAAATGGGATTGCGAGTTGAGGATTCGATCTTGGGGGTTGCAGCAAAAAAAGACGTCCCGGTATTTTGTCCTGCCATCGCAGACTCCGCCATTGGGCTGCAGGCATGGCTGCACACCCAAACTCAAAAACTCAGCGTTGATGCTTTTAGAGACATGCATGAGTTCATGGATATCTGTTATCATGCAAAAAAGACAGGTGCGATCTTCATCGGGGGCGGTGTTCCAAAGAACTTCATCCTTCAATCGATGATAGTCATGCCGAAAAGTTTCGACTACGCGATACAGCTCACCACAGACCGACCTGAGGCTGGCGGTCTTTCTGGAGCGACGCTCAGCGAGGCAAAATCTTGGGGCAAGGTTGCTGAGAATGCTAGAGCGGTCACAGTCTATGGGGATGCGACGATCACGCTACCAATCATCGTTGCCGCCGTACGTGAACGCTTGAGGCAGTAGCATGTTTCATCAAAGAATCAGGGGAATTGCAAGGGACGCTCTTCAGTTCCTGCTTGAGGTATCTAAGTCGACACATCCAAGTGAGTTTGCCGGATTGCTGCGTGCGGAGGGAGGGGTGATCACCGATATAATCATCCTGCCTGGCACCAGATCATCCAGCGCAAGTGCAGTCATGCAATTGCACATGATGCCCCTCTCACGTTGCATAGGGTCGGTACACAGCCATCCGTCCTCTGACACTCATCCCTCTAAGGAGGATTTAATTATGTTTGGGCGCAAAGGGGACTACCACATAATAGTGGCCTATCCTTACGACGAAAATAGTTGGACATGTTATGATGCATCCGGTCATATGAGGAATTTGCCCGTGTTAGATGTCTGAGGAGGAAGGATGACAAAAGTGCTTGCAACTGGAACGTTTGAGATACTCCACCCTGGGCACCTGACGTATCTTAGGTGCGCTAAAGCATTGGGAGACGAACTGATCGTCATAGTCGCTAGGGACAAAATGATAAAACATAAACGTGCGCCAGTAGTCCCAGAGGAACAGCGACTGGAAATGGTCCAATCGCTAAGCATCGTTGATAGAGCTATCCTAGGCAGCGAAAGGGACATCTTTGAGCCATTATATGAGATAAAGCCAGATGTCATCGCTCTTGGGCACGACCAGTGCTTTGATGCTGACGAGCTGACGGGGCAGTTGCGTAAGAGGGGCTTAGAAGCAAAAGTGGTGCGTATAGAAGAATTTAACCCTGGCGAGCTATGTGGATGTGGCAAGATCGTCGAAAAAATCATAGAGAAATATGGATAAGGACATCACATTGATCTCCGCTGGGTCAAACCTCTCCTACTCGAAGTACGTCCCCTATCTTGATCTCACACGCTTTTTCTGGCAGACCAAGCTTGTAGACGTAATCAAGTCCAGAAACATCGCATGACTCCTTTATAACCTCTGTGAGGATGCTTGCCCGCACACAACCAGGAGACTCGAACCTTTCTGACATGACCTTACAAGCTTTGTAGTAAGGACATCCACCAGGCAGTACTTTGACCACGAGTACATCATCCTCCATCTTCACCTCGAATTTTTCCCTGGTGAGGACCCCTCCTGTGTTTGCCATCAGCCCTATGTATGCCTCAACCGCCTCCTTGTAATCCTTTGTTTTCGGAAGGACATGCCCAGCTCTCGTCATTTCCTCGAGTTTGGAGCGCATCCGGTTGGCTATGAACTTGTGGAAAAAGAGTTTTGGATTTCCAGTGAGATCTTTTCCAGTCTGGGCTGCTGCCACTATGTACGAGTTCATCACATTGATCATTCGTTCATAGCGTTTCTTCAACGCATCGTACTCGCTGATGTTTGCACTCATTCATAACAACTCCTTCACTTTTTCGGCAGCTTTCTCCATCTCGACTAAAATCAGCCCCAAGCTCACCTCTGGTGGTGTCATGACGACCAAAAGGGCTTTGGGACCGGCACCAGCAGCGATCATCTTCCCATCTCTGAATTCCACGATGATCCTGTATGGAATCCCATTTTTCAACTCGCCTACAGCAGTTTCAGCCGCTCCCAACATCGCTGCTGACAAGGCGGCAAATGACTCAGCGTGAATGCTCCCCGGAACATCAGACGCTATGATCAGACCCCCCCCTGCTCACGATGGCAGAGGCTTCTATATCACTGGCATGTTTGAAATCAGCTAGTATTTTTTCAAGCTTCTCTCTCGTTGTGGTTAGTTCTGACATTCTCTTAAACTCTTTTTCATAAGTGCTTCACTTAAATGTTTCTCATTAAGCTCTCAATTCTATCTAAGCCCTCCGAAATGCGAGCTTGAGAAATGGCATATGAAATCCTGATATGGTCTTTTCCAGAGGAACCAAACGCGATGCCTGGCGTTACTGCAACGTATGCATCTCTCAGCAAACGCTCTGCCACCTCAGCGCCACCTCCAAACTGGCTGACGTTTGCAAACACATAGAATGTGCCATCAGGTTTTTTGCATTTGAAGCCTAGAGAACTGAGTCCGTCTACAATGAGGTCTCTGCGTGCCTTGAACTCGTTTACCATTTCCGCAACGCACTCTTGCGGTCCTTCTAGTGCGGCTATACCACCATATTGAACGAACGAAGTCGCACAGCTAGTGGAATGTTGCTGTAGTTTGAGCATGGCATCCAATATATCGGGAGGAGCGGTGGCATATCCCAAACGCCAGCCGGTCATCGCATATGTCTTGGAAAATCCGTTGACGGTGATCGTTCTATCGTGCATACCCTCAAATGAGCCGATGCTGATATGTTTGCCAGCATAGAGAATCTTTTCATACACTTCATCAGACAGCACGAGTAAATCATGGTCTACTGCAATATCAGCGATCAAGTTGAGAGTGCTGCGGTCAAAGACCGCTCCAGTTGGATTGCATGGAGAGTTCACGATGATCATTTTGGTCTTTTTGGTGACCGCGAAATCATCTGGCTTAAAATCCTCCTCGCTCACAGGAACCCATATGGGCTTTGCGCCTGCAAGTTTTATGCATGGATCATATGAGACCCATGCTGGATCAAAAAGGACTGCTTCATCGCCTTCATTGAGTACAGCATGTATGGCTTCAAATATGGCTTGCTTTGCACCAGGGGTAACGATGATATCATTTGGGGCTACTTCCAAGCCGTTTTCCTCGAATTTGCGGGCGATTCCCTCTCTTAGTTCTGGTATTCCCGCAGAGGGTGTATAGTGCGTCCTTCCTTCATCCAATGCCTTTTTCGCCGCGTTTTTTATGTGTGAAGGCGTGTCAAAATCCGGCTCGCCGATGCTAAAGCTGATCACGTCTTTTCCGTCCCTTCTAAACTTGTTTGCAAGAGCGGCAATTCGGAAGGTAGCGGACTCTTCGATTTCGTCAAGCCTTTTTGACATCATTCTCGCATTCGCTGAATCATTTTCACCGCTGACTCTACGGCTCTCTTTGCATAATCAACGCGTTCATGTGCCTCCAATCTAGTCATTCCTGGACCAGAAATGCCCAGTGCGACTGGCTTATCAAAGTCCAGTGATAGGTCTAGGATCTTCCTGGCAACATGCTGCATGATGATCTCATCATGCTCTGTGGCACCTTCGATCACACTTCCCAGGGTGACGATTGCATCTATGTTTTCATTCTTAGCCAATTTCTTGATGGCCAAAGGCATGTCATACACACCTGGCACATATATCGTGCATTCTACGGATGCCCCAAGAAATTCAGCATGCTCCTTTCCCAATAACTCCATCTGGTGCGTTATGTCCCTATGGAACTCTGATACCACAAATCCAAGTCTAATTTTGTTCATTTCACTCACTCCTTTTATGACCTTAGTGGTCCTACATCTACACCTCCCTCTCTTTCGCCCATTCCTGCTCTCTTTACGAGCAGTTTTGGTTTGAGGAGTAGTTTGATGACGTTCAGTGCATGCTCTCTCGTGCGTCGAACTGCTAATTCTGCTAGCATCTTATCGTTCTCCACCTCATCTTCATGGACGAACACCTCGATGATGTGTGCGTTGGTCATCAGTTGCGCCTGAATTAAACCAAGAGATGCTTCATGAGCGCATGTCTTGTCTATTGGCGTTGCACCAATCATACCGAGCGCCATTACGATATCGCAATTACGCTCTTCTATCAATTTCTTCGCTGCCACGGGAAGATCCTTGATGCCTGGAACGGTACACCTCTCTATACGTACGGATGCATTTCTTTTGAGCTCCTCCATCGCGATGGTGCCCATGTCCACTCTTGCGAACGTCGTGTCCGCAATTCCCACTCTCATAGCTTCACCGACTGTGATTCTCGCTTATATCATTTAAGAGTTTCTTTCCAAAAATGAGATGGTCATAATCTCTCAAAAATTTTGACATATCTCAGCAATTCTTTGGTTGCCTTTGAGTTCCGACGAATGAATATTCATCGCTCCGATTAACTTTAATCACTTCGATTAATTTTAACCATTCTGATTAATATTAATCATAGTAATAAATGTATAGGAGGAGTTACAATATTTGAGAGGCTACAAGAAGGAGATGAATCGCATGAAAAGTAAAGGAATGGCTTTAGGAGCAATGTTCGTTGTGGCATTGTTCATTGGAATGGCATTTGTGCCGACCGCGGGTGCGGGTGCACACAAGCGATATGAGATTAGTGAGGAACAAATTGAAGTGGCAAATCAGCTCGTGGGGCAAGACATCACACTGGGCGAGTTCATGGAGCAAGTCACTCCAGAGATTTTGGAAAATATGCCCGAAAAGGCAGTAGAGGATATGTACAGAATTAAAATGGTTTGGCCTGGCCCATATGAGCCCAGCTCAGAGGCTGACTATCCGCAGACTGCCACGAGAATGTTCAAACTAGCATCTCGACCCACTGATGTGCAGCCACAACAAATCATACCTATTGTGATACGCGATGTTTCTAAGATAAGTGCAGCATGGCCATATATAGACTTTAGTTCATGGAGTAGAGTGTGCTACCATATCCTTGGTTTAGGATGCCTTACATGGCTGTATGGTCCCATCTGTATTACGAAGATGGAACTTGGAAGTCCATGGAGTTCGACGATGGTTACAACGTTTACAAGGTGGAAGCTAGTGGCTCTTATTACGCAAGCACACCTGGGTACTATCAAACGAGAGGGATTCACTATGCAGTAGCTCCCCCGGGCGCCACTCCACCGTCATTATGGGGATATACTCAGACACCTTGGCTCTATGCAGGCCCTTGATATCTGTGAGGTGAATTTGATGGTATGGGCACACTCTGTGAGGATTTTTATTCACCCCACAGGCCTCTTTTTATTTTTGTTGATATTGGCGATTTTGCTCTATTGGAGATATTGGAGGCATAAAGCTAGCAAGTAAATGAGGGGATGATTGAGATTCTCCATTTAAATTTTCAATACTTGTTCTGCGGCAGCTACACCTTCGCCTGTTCCAATCCCGTGCTCCGCCAAGACGGACTCTAACGCCTCTATGGTGAGCAAAACCTCTTTTGCAGATATGATGCCCATATGCCCTATTCTGAATATCTTTCCTGCTAAATGTCCTTGCCCACCCGCAATAAGCACTCCTTTTTCCCTCATACCATCGCGGAGTTGTTTATCAGTAATTCCCTCTGGCATATTTACTGCCGTGACTGTATTGGAATGTCTACTGATCTCGTTCAGACATGGAAATAGTTCAAGACCCATCGCCTCCATAGCCTTTCGAACGGCTTCTGCACATCGCCTATGCCGCTTGATCCTCTCTTGCATGCCCTCCTCTCTCAACATGCGTAGCGCCTCCTGCAAAGCAAAGAACAAGGGTATAGCAGGTGTATACGGCGTCTGCGTGACCTCTTTATTCGCATATCTTCGATATTCCTTCATATCAAGGTAATAGGGAGCTCTGGTCTCTTCGATGCGTTTCCATGCTTTCTCGCTGACAGAGATGGCAACCAGTCCAGGCGGTGCAGCGAGGCATTTTTGCGATCCAGCGATGGCGATGTCGACTCCCCATTTGTCTATTGGTGCATCCACTCCTCCTATTGAGGAGATACCATCCATGATGAATAAGGCGTCGTACTTCTTAGCCAGAGCAGCGACTTCCTTAGCAGGATTTAAGATTCCAACAGAAGTCTCATTATGCACCATTGTCACCACTTTTGCCCCATTCTCCAACGCCTTCTTGATATCGTCAAGTTCTACGGAGTTGCCCCACCGATATTCTACTGGTATGGCATTCCCATACAACTCGGCGATCTTCTTGAAGCGTGCTCCGAACTTTCCGTTCACGGTCGTGATGACATCATCACCATCAACGACGTTGCTGACAGCCGCCTCCATTCCAGATGTTCCAGAACCGCTAAGTATGAAGATGTCGTTTTTGGTATGGAAAACATCTTTTAGAATGGAAACGCATTCCTCGTAGATATTGGCAAATTCCTTACTCCTGTGATTGATCATCGGTTTTGCCATCGCATTCAGCACTCTTTGGTGCAAAGCTACAGGTCCAGGTATCATCAACAGAGTCATATTTCTCGCCTGAGAGCGTTCTGTATGATCTTAATTGCGCACAGATCCCCACACATGGAGCATGCATCGCTTTTCGACTTACGGGAGCACTTGATCCTTCTCGCTCTTTCTGGGTCAATAGAAAGCTCGAATTGTCTCTTCCAGTCAAGATTTTTTCTGGCGATGGCCATTTGGTCATCCCTTTTCTTTGCTCTCTCCCTTGTCTTAGCAAGATCTGCGATATGCGCTGCAATCTTGGTTACGATGGTGCCTTCCTTGATGTCCTCCACGGTCGGCAGAGCAAGATGTTCTGATGGAGAGGTCATGCACAGGAAATCTGCTCCGTGCATTCCCGCCACGGAACCTCCTATGGCACCAGTTATGTGATCATAGCCAGGTGCGATGTCCGTAGGAAGAGGGCCAAGCAGATACAACGGCGCTCCATCGGTAAGGCGTTTCATCATTCTTACGTTCAGATCGATCTCATCTAGCGGAACATGTCCTGGTCCCTCAACCAGCGTTTGCACACCTTTGCTGCGTGCTTCGCGTGCCAGTTCACCAAGCGTGACGAATTCCATGAACTTTGATCTATCTGATGCATCGGCTATACATCCAGATCGCATGCCATCTCCCAAACTGATCGTGAGATCGTGCTCTTTTGCGATCTCCAGGAGATAATCGTATTCCTCATAGAAAGGATTCTCCTTTTCATTGTGAATCATCCAGGCAATTGTAAAGGAGCCTCCTCTACTCACGACGTTCAATATTCTATTGCTCCTCTTCAATCGCTCAAGTGCATCTAGCGTGACACCCGCATGGATCGTCACAAAATCAACACCGCCCTCTACATGTTTTCGAACGGCGTTAAACATGTCATCAGAACTCATGTCCACTATTGAGTCCTGTGCTGCTTGGTATATTGGGACGGAGCCAACTGGCACTTTTACGGACTTAAGAATTCTCTTTCGAATCTCATCAAGGTCTCCTCCGGTGGAAAGGTCCATGATCGTGTCCGCACCATATTGCACTGCAATCAACGCTTTTTTCACCTCCTCCTCCATATCAATGAAATCTTTTGAGGTGCCGACGTTTGCGTTGATTTTGGTGCTCATGGATTCTCCTATACCTGTTGGCACGGCATCCCTAGAGATGTTCTTCGGGATGACGACCCTACCAGACGCAACCAATCTTCTGAGTCTCTGGGGATCGATTTCCTCCACTTTGGCAACGTACTCCATCTCTGGTGTGATTTGCCCTTTTCGTGCTGCTTCCATGATCATTGCATCACCTTAATGTGATATCTTGCGAGAAGCATATATTAATGGTTCAAGTGTATAAGATTGCCGCTTCCTACAACGCAAATGCATATCTCATCGCTGCAAAACGACCGATCTTAGTGGATGCTGGGGTGCATTGCGAGTTAGCACTTTCCCCTATAGGGAGGATAATCATCCCGGATGCTCTTGAATATATCGTTTTAACGCACTGTCATTATGATCACATTGCCCATGCAACCCAACTGGCGGAACAAACGGGTGCTAGAATAGGGATACATGAGAAGGATGCTGAATTACTGAGCGATGATCAGGCAACGGTATCCGCTATGTTTGGTGTGTGTGCACCAAGCATCAAGCCGGATGTGATATTTCACGGAGGTGAGGTATTAGATCTGGGTGACGCTAAGCTAGAGGTGATCCATACGCCTGGGCACACACCAGGGAGCATCTGTCTATATGGCACAAAGCAGCTATTTTCTGGCGACACCGTGTTCCCAAACGGCAGCTTTGGACGGACCGACCTAAGAGGTGGAGACCCAAACCAACTGCTCGCATCGATCAAGTTGCTGACTGCACTGGATGTCGAGATCATGTACCCTGGACATGGTGATGCGACTAGAAAAGACGTCAATGCCCAGATCAGGGATTCGCTCCGACTTGCAGAGCAAGTTTTACAGGAGCCCCATGCTCTCTAGCTCTGTGATGATCTTGCAGGCTGCTATCTCCAGCTCCTCTGGGCTTTTACCCCCTGTTAGCACGATCTTTCCAGAGCCGAATATGAGTGCGACTACTTTTGGTTCTTGCAACCTGTACACCAACCCAGGAAACTGCTCCGGCTCATACTCGATGTTCTCCAAGCCGAGTCCGATGGCTATCGCGTTCAAATCGAGCCCCACCCCTAAGTTGGCGGTCGCAACGATGTTCTGTACGGTGAACTCTGGATGTTCTACAACGGGAACCCCCATCGATCGTAGCTTTTTTGCCATGTTCTCTATGACCGTTCTAACGTCATCGACGCTCTTAGCACCTGTGCACACGACCTTGCCCGTGCCAAAGATCAAAAAAGCCGCTTTCGGCTGCTTTACCCTATAAACAAGTCCTGGAAACTTCTTCCTATCATACTCTGCACCATCAAGCTTTGACTCGATCAATGATAGATCAAATTCTTCTGCAAACTTGGCGTTTGCAACCACATTCTCAACTTTAATTGGCATGCTATGGATCCTCGATGAATTTTAGCACTTCCTTTTTACCCTGAAGGTCTACGCTCGTGAAAGGTGGCTCCAGGGCGTCCAATGATTCGCCAGATAGCTCTTCTATAAGCTTGATCTTGATATTCGGTTTGGACGGCATAGTTCATCAAGAAGAACTATAATCTAACATCGATAACTGTTATGGAAAAAATTTAAGGTGTATTAATTTTGACTTGAAGAACTTTCAAAAAGCTTAAATATCGTCAATTGAAACAACTTTACAATCTGTATTTTCGATGGACAGGGTGAGGATAATAAATGAAGCAAAAAGGCATGAAACATGACAAGGTTGGTTTTTTGCTGACGTTCATCGTTTTATTTGGGTTTTGGCTGCTCCTATCAAAGTTTTTTGATCCGGTGCACGTATCATTGGGCATCATTTGCTCTGCTCTAGTCGCATTTTACTCTCATGACCTGCTCATAGAGCACAGCGAGGATATCATAGGCAGAGCAGGAACGATCATCAGATTTATACGATATGGCTTCTGGCTCATACGCCAGATCATCATTGCCAACATCGATGTGGCATGCATCGTGCTTGATCCTAAGCTACCAATCTCTCCTCAGATCATAAAGTTCGACTCCAAGCTACAGAGCAGTCCTGCGCTGATAACATTGGCGAACTCGATCACGCTGACGCCTGGCACGCTGACCGTGGACATCATTGACGGAGAATACTATGTTCATTGCCTGGCGGTCAAGCACGGAGACAAGCTCTTGGAAGGAACTCTTGAGAGAAATGTGAAAAAAGTGTTCAAGGAGGGCATATGATAGGAGTGTTCTTAGCTACAGCCTTGGCACTGGTTTTCACAGCCCTCCTCTGCTCCTACAGAGCCTTTGTAGGACCGACCATATCTGATCGAATCATCGCCGTCAATGTGATAGGCACCAAGACATTGGTCGTGCTAGTGCTCATCGCCTACATATACGGTCAGAAGATGTTCATCGATATATCCCTGACATATGCGATGTTGAACTTCTTGATCATCATCATCGCTGCCATGTATCTGGAGACTGGGAGGGTGGTCTGATGATACTTAGCATTTTGATAGTCATCCTTCTTATGGTGGGGGTGTTCTTCTTCACAGTGGGCACGATCGGATTGCTGAGACTTCCTGAGGTATATACCAGGTTGCATGCGACGACCAAGTGCGATACATTGGGTGCATGCTCGATATTGTTGGGGATGATGCTGTATGAGGGCATTGCATTCGCAAGCGTGGAGATGCTGTTTATAATAGCTTTCCTTCTTCTGGCTAATCCGACCGCAGCTCATGCAATAGCAAGAGGCTCCTATAAGCGTGGCTTTGGGCTATGGGAGGGAACAGGCGTCGATATGTACAGGGGGGTTGTGACGTTCTATACCAAGCCGACAGAGGAGTTAGTTGAGGAGTCGAAATGATCTGGACACTTGACGTTGCATTGTTGCTATTCCTAGTGGTGCTCGCCATAGGGGTGGTGATCTCCAAGAACTTGCTGGCGGCAGCCATCATCTTCTCAGCCTACAGCTTGCTCATGTCCATCGTGTGGACGCAGATGAATGCACCTGATGTGGCGCTGACAGAGGCAGCAGTAGGAGCAGGAGTTATGACCCTCCTTTTCGTCGCCGCTGCAACTAGAACGAGGATGGTGGAAGAAGAATGAGATTAGCACCACTTGTCATCTTACTAGCGATTGGGGTCATATTCGTCATAGCTGCTATCGGCATGCCAGCATTTGGCGACCCAGAAAATCCTGCGCAGACGCACGTTGCGCCTAGGTATATAGCAGGAGCATACAAAGAGGCGGGTGTCATAAACATGGTAACGGCAATCTTAGCCAGCTACAGGGGCTATGACACGCTCTTTGAGCTTACGGTGATATTTACAGCGGTGACAGGGGTCATATCGATACTTCGGAGGAGATGAGCTTGCTAAGCGTGATCGTTCGGACGGCTACAAGATGGCTGATCCCATTCATGCAACTATTCGGGCTCTACGTCATCATACATGGTCATGCATCCCCTGGGGGTGGTTTCCAGGGTGGCGTGATCGTTGCGACGAGCATGATACTGTATGCCATAGTGTTCGGCTTGTCTGCGGCGAGAAAGAGGGCAACGCAAAGGCTACGACTCGTGATGGAAAGTGCCGGTCCGCTCATATATGCGCTGATAGGCGTATTGGGCATACTTGTAGGGGGTGTTTTTCTGGAATACAGAATCATTCCGCTTCCCTATGAACCCCATATAACCAGCGAGATAATGATATCGATCATAGAAATAGCCATCGGGATAGGGGTGATGGCGCTATGTATAACGATGTTCTATGCTTTGGCGGCAGAGGAGGCTTTGGCGGCAGAGGAGGTCAAATGATTCTCGAGTTCATACTCGGCAATTTCAATTACTGGATATGCACAGCCCTATTCCTAATAGGCTTTTACGCGATGATTGCGAAGAAAAACCTGATAAAAAAGGCCATGGGGTTTGACATAGCCGAGACGTCCATATTTCTATTCATCATATCCACGGCAGACGTAGAAGGTGGAACGGTTCCGATCACGATGGGTGGTGAAGTCCTGTATGCGAATCCCCTGCCCCATTGTCTGATTCTCACTGCAATCGTCGTTGCCCTCACGACAACTGCTGTTGCTCTCTCTATGGCGGTCAAGATATATGAGCACTATGGAACGCTCGATGCAGAAAAGTTGATGGAGCTCTGATCATGAATCTCTCGTCTCATCTCCCGATACTGATAGTGGTGATACCGCTGATTGCGGCATTTATGAATCCCTTGATTGGGTGGAGACAAAGAAAGTTTTGCAATCCCCTGGCTGTGATCGCAGTATCAGCATCCTTCTGCATTGCGCTCCTAATTGCAAGAACTGTGATCACCACTGGCAGAATCAGCTATCACATGGGTGGTTGGGCACCTCCTTGGGGGATTGAACTTGCAGTAGATCATCTCAGCGCCTTCATGTGCGTCACGATAACGTTCGTCAGCCTGCTCGCAATCGTATACTCCAAAAACTATGTTGAAAAGGAGCTTGCGGAAGAGAAAATGGTCCCATACTATACGCTGCTACTCCTGTTGATCGTCGCAATGCTGGGAATAGTGGTGACCGGAGATATGTTCAATTTATACATCATCGTAGAGATGTTATCGCTAGCGGCATATGCGCTCGTAGCCATGTCTGAAGAGAAAAGAGCGTATGTGGCAGCCTACAAATATCTACTGCTCGGTTTTACCGGTGCCATCTTCATACTGCTTGGCACAGCCTACTTGTACATAATCACTGGGACGCTGAACATGGCAGATCTATCCGTACGAATACAGCCATGGTATGGCTCTTGGGTCGTCTTTGTCGCATTAGCCCTTCTCATGGTGGGCTTTGGCATCAAGACCGCCCTATTTCCATTGCACACATGGTTGCCGGATGCACATTCCATAGCACCATCATCGATAAGTGCTGTCCTCTCTGGCTTGGTGATAAAAACCGGAGCCTACTGCATAATCAGAACGCTTTTCACGGTCTTCCAGCCCAGATTCGTCATAGAGGTGATGCCCGTGACATCCGCTCTTTCGTGGATAGCCGCAATCGCAATCCTTGTGGGATCATTGTTTGCGATATCTCAGACTGACCTAAAGTGGATGTTGGCATACTCGAGCGTGGCCCACATAGGCTTCATAGTATTGGGGGTGGGATTGGCTACAGGATATGGCACGACAGGAGGTATATTACATATATTCAATCACTCGATGGCGAAAGGATGCTTGTTCCTTTGCGCTGGCGCAATCATCTACAAGACCGGAATAAGGAATATCTACGATCTCGCTGGGTTGGGGGACAAAATGCCAGTCACGATGGCTGCATTTACAATAGCTGCGTTCTCGATGGTGGGAATTCCACCGACTGCAGGGTTTATCAGTAAATTTTATCTTGGGCTGGGAGCCTTAGAGCAGGGAACGTGGGCAGGATGGGTGTTTGCTGGGGTTATACTGTTGGGCAGCCTTTTGACCGCTGTGTTCTACATAAGGGTCGTGAACAACGTATACTTTGGCGAACGCAAGCGTAGGGAGGAGATCGAAAAAGATGAGGCTCCTCTTGGAATGCTCATACCCATAGTGATCCTGGCTGGGGGCTGTTTGATCTTCGGCATATTTCCAAAGATACCATTGGCTTTGGCAGAGCCAGCAGCTAGGTTGTTGTTGGGCATATGACGACAAAACATATATATCATATCGTCTCGTACAAGTTTAGAAGGGAGGGATAGGCAATTGGAGAAGAAGTGGTAATTTCCTGTTTACCCGTCATAGCTGTAGTTGCACCGATAATAGGTGGCATCATAGCATTCAGAGTTGGAAAGACCTCGGAATATGCACGAAATCTCATCTCAGTTGCGGCAACCATCGTTTCCTTTCTTGCGATCACAGCCATGGCGCCTGCCGTTCTGAAAGGCAAGATCATAGAATATGTGCTCGTTTCTGGTGAGATCGCACCTTTGCCCATCAACTTCAGGGTGGATTTCCTCAGCCTGTTCATAGCTTGGGAGTGCTCTTTTGACTGGATATTAGCCACGGTCTATTCGCACAGATACATGGAACCTTTGCATGCAAGAAGCAGGTATTACCTGTTCATGGCTCTGACGCTCAGCGCGGTGATAGGCGCTTTGCTCACGAAAAACTTGTTTGCACTGTTCATATTCTTCGAGGCTATGCTGCTCACATCTTATGTATTGGTCATACATGAGGAGACGCCTGAGGCGATGAGTGCAGGGAGGATATATTTGTTCCTTGGCATTGCCACCGGTCTTTTCATGTTTCTCGGCATACTTATAACGTACATACTAGCTGGCACACTGGATCTTGGTCATGGAGGAATTCTGGGCGGCGTTCATGGAAGCATTCTGAACATCCTCTTTGTCGCTTTTGTGGTCGGCGCTGCCGCAAAAGCTGGCATATTCCCCGTCCACATATGGCTGCCAGTTGCGCATCCCATTGCTCCTTCTCCCGCCAGTGCGATCCTTTCTGGCGTGCTGGTTAAGGAGGGTTGCTATGTCATGATAAGGGTCATATATGACGTGTTTGGTCTGGAGCTCATGAGGACGATGGGGGTCTGCAAGTGGTTGGTCCTAATCGCAGGAATAACCATATTCTTCGGCTCAGCGGTAGCCATCAAACAGATCAACCTGAAGACGATGCTGGGTTACTCGACCGTCAGCCAGATGGGCTATATCTTCATGGGTGCCGCATTGCTGACGCCAACAGCACTGCAGGGAGCCATATTACACATCTTCCATCATTCGATGATGAAAAGTGCCTTGTTCCTTTGCGCAGGTGCGTTCATATACAAGACCGGAATCAGAGATATAGATAAGATGGCTGGGATGGGGAAGAAGATGCCGATCACGATGACGGTGTTTTCTATAGCTGCACTCTCGATGATAGGGGTACCTCCGCTGGTGGGTTTCATGAGCAAATGGTATCTCTGCCTAGGAGCTCTAGAGGCTGGAAAACTCATGCTCATGGCATTTGTAGCAGTCTTATTGCTGAGCAGTCTGATGAATGCCGTTTATTATATGCCGATCATCATCAACGCGTTCTTTGGGGGAGATGAGCATGGTAAAGAAATAGAGCCGGATGATGTTCCCCCATCCATGTCAGTGCCCATGGTGATGCTAGCGATAGGAATCATGATATTTGGCATACTTGTATCCATATCATCTCTGACCCTAGTAAGACCAGTGATTAGCGCGATATTCGGAGTATGAGGATGATACAGTGGGATTGGGATGTATTTAACCAAAAAGACAAGTTTAAGGAGGTGAACATCTTTGAATGAAATGATCATCTCTAGTCTGCCCATGATCGCAGTGCTGTTACCTCTTTTTGGCAGCATACCTGTACTTTATGCAGAAAAATACGTCTCTGAACAATTTAGAAACGCTCTTGCCGTCATAATTGCTGCCATAACGTTTCTGTTGACCATGATGATGATCCCGCCTATAATGAGCGGGTATATCTTGGAATATGTGCTCATCTCTGCTGAAACCATTCCGGTAGGAGTCGCATTTATGGCGGACCATCTCGGTTTGATAATGGCGGTATTCACCTCCTTTGCCTGGATGCTTGCCACTATCTACTCTATAGGATATATGGATCATGAGCATGCAAAGAATAGATACTATTCGTTTCTGATACTGACGCTGGGCGCCACGATGGGCATCGTGCTCACGAAGAACTTGTTCGCGCTGTACATCTTTTTCGAGATGATGGGCATAACATCTTATGTGCTCGTCATACACGAGGAAACGCCGGAGGCGATGAAAGCGGGAAATAAATATCTGTTCTTTTGCATTGGATTCGGGCTTTTCCTCCTTCTGGCGATACTTGTGACCTACATAATAGCGGGCACGCTCGATCTGGGACAAGTCGGCATGCTACCTCATGCAGGGGCATCAAAATTGTTATATACTATTATCTTCTGGGCGTTCATCGCTGGCTTTGGCGCAAAAGCGGGCTTGATCCCGATGCACGTCTGGCTGCCAGAGGCGCATCCAATTGCACCCTCGCCTGCAAGTGCACTTCTTTCCGGTGTTATGATCGAGACTGGTGTGTATGGTATTATTAGGGTAATATACAATGTATTTGGCACAGCACTCATATCTGAGCTGGGAGTCCATACGATCCTGGCCATAATTGCCGGGATATCGATCGTCGGGGGTTCTGCGGTGGCGATCTCCCAGAAAGAGATAAAGAGGATGCTTGCATATTCTAGTATAAGCCAGATGGGGTATCCCATCCTTGGCGCTGCGCTATTAACTTCTTCTGGATTGACAGGTGCCATCTTTCATCTATTCAACCATGCGTTCATGAAAGGAGCCCTGTTCCTCGTCGCTGGCGCGATCATACATCAAACAGGAATCAGAAATATCGATGATTTCAAAGGTATGGGCAAGAAGATGCCCCTGACGATGCTGGTTTTCACGATAGCTGCATTCTCGATGATAGGGGTTCCGCCATTGAACGGCTTTATGAGCAAGTGGATACTTTGCATAGGGGCATTAGAAGCAGGCAGTGCTGTCCTCATGTCATTCATGGCGGTATTATTGCTGAGCAGTCTGATGAATGCCGTTTATTATATGCCGATCATCATCAGAGCGTTTTTAGGGGGTCATGAGGGGATAGGAAAAGCGAAAAATGTGGATCCTGGGATGAGCATGTTGATACCCCTCCTGCTGCTTGCGCTTGGTTGTATCCTATTTGGAGTATTCGCAATCCTGCCATTGTCGATCATAACGCCTGCAGTTAATACGCTATTTGGTGTATAGGAGAGAATACAATGGAGCCAGTATATTCAATAAGACCTGTTCTTGCCATAGCTGTTTCATTGGCCTGTGCGTTTTTGATCGTTTTAACAGGCGAGAAGCGTAGAAACCTAAGAGAGTTTTGGACCCTTGCTGCATCCGTCCTTGGGTGTACGATAGTCGTATCGATGTTTCCGCACATCTATCATGGGGGAGAATATATATTCACCATGGTCAGCATCGTGCCCGGTGTCGGACTCGATTTCAGGGTGGATGCCTTTGGCATGTTCTTCGCATTTTTATCCTCTTTTTTATGGATCTTTACATCTATATACTCCATCGGCTATATGAGAGCTCTGAAAGAGCATGCGCAGACCAGGTACTATTTTGCGTTTGCCGCATGTATAGCATCGGCTGTAGGCATTGCGTTCGCAGGCAATCTGCTCACCTTGTTCATATTCTATGAGATGTTGACGATGTCCGCCTTTCCACTGGTCATACATGAGGAGACGCCTGAGGCATTGTATGCTGGAAAGAAGTATCTGGCATATACGCTGAGCGGGGGTGCACTCGTCCTTTTGGGGATGGCTATAGCGTACACCTTGGCAGGCACTCTCACCTTCACCAGCCATGGGTTCTTGGCAGGTCATGGTTCTGCGCAAATGCTCAAGATATTGTTTGCGATATTTATCATGGGATTTGGCGTCAAGGCAGCGATCATTCCTCTTCATAGTTGGTTGCCAAGTGCCATGGTTGCACCCACGCCCGTCAGTGCACTATTGCATGCCGTAGCGGTCGTGAATGCTGGCATCTTTGGAATCGTACGAGTTGTATGCAGCGTGTATGGCATAGAGCTTGTTGCAAGCTTAGGGCTAGGACTGCCTCTCGCGATAGTAGCATCAATCACGATCATCGTCGGATCGTTGTTTGCATTGGCGCAAGATAATCTCAAACTGATGCTTGCCTATTCCACCGTTAGCCAGCTATCATACATCATATTAGGTGCTGCACTATTAAGTCCAAGTGCTCTCTCAGGAGGAGTTGTACACATCGCCCACCAGGGGTTCATGAAGATCACATTGTTCTTCTGCGCAGGCGCCATCCTCGTTCAGACCGGCAAAAGAAATATGAGCGAGATGAACGGCATTGGTAGAAAAATGCCTCTGACGATGATGGGGTTTACGATGTGTGCATTTGGGATGATAGGCACGCCCCCGATGTGTGGATTCATCACCAAATGGTATCTCGGTCTGGGAGCTCTGGAAGCGGGGCATCCGATATTCATCGTCGTGCTACTGGCTAGTGCCCTGCTGAATGCCGCATACTACCTACCACCCGTATACAATGCGTTCTTCAAAGAGCCAGATGCATCGCTCAAGGGCAAAGAAGCCTCTTGGTGGCTATTAGCGCCGATCTTGGTGTGCGCAGCCATATCGTTAATGCTGGGCATCATACCAACGACATCTTACATGCCTCTACAACTTGCCAGGACGTTCTTGGGCATCGGAGGAATGTGAATGGCATCTGAAATCCCTGCATTGTATTGGGTTCTTTGGATGATAGTAGCGCTGATCATAATATTGTTGATCGCATATACGCTAAGGGGACACAAAAAGCATAAATATGAAGGGCTTGCATTTGCTGGTATAATCTCTGCATTGGCTTTGGCTGCATTCGCTATTATGATGTCAGAAGCAGTTAGCGAGTATGCCAAACATCATGAGCCACCAGTTATAAGTCTCGGAAGGTTTCTCATGCTGGTGATCGCAGCTATATTATTGGTGTATTATGCGGTGAAAGGAAGACATGAACATTAAGGAGAGGAAAAATGGCTGAGATAGCTCACGAAGTCGTGCATGAGGTGGTGCGAGCGGCACATGTGTCAGCTCTCCCAGCATGGGCCATAGTTGTGCCTCTGATAGGTGCGATCTTAGCATATATGGTCGGAAGAAAATCAGAGAAAGCCAGAGACTACTTGGCGGTAGCAGTAACCGTGCTTACATTCGGCTTGGTGGCAGCGATGTACCCTTTCATCGTGGCAGGAGATAAGGTCGTTTACCCAATCCATGGCATGTTTTTGTATGACACGGGTTTCGTGGTAGATCCTCTTGCCTTTTTGATCGCTGCGGTAACCACATTCGTCTGGATGTTAGCCACGATCTATGCGTTGGGTTACATGAGCCATGAACACGCGAGAAATAGGTTTTACACTTTTTCATTGCTCACGTTAGGTGTAGATTTAGGAATTTTATTGGCAGGGGATCTTTTCCTCTTGTTCATCTTCTTCGAATTGTTGGCAATATTCTCCTATATATTGGTCATACATGAGGAAACGCCTGAGGCGATGAGTGCTGGTAAAAAATATTTATTCATAGGAATAGTTGGCGGTCTATTTCTGCTAGGTGGCATTGTTCTCTTATACACATATAGTGGCACCTTGGAGATCATCCCAGAACTCGGCAAGATCGCACATCTTGGGAACGTGAAATATCTGATTTGTGCACTAATGGTCATTGGCTTTGGGTGCAAAGCTGGTATCTTTCCAGTCCATGTGTGGTTGCCGGAAGCTCATCCGATTGCTCCCACGCCTGCAAGCGCACTGCTTTCTGGCGTGATGATCAAGGCTGGTGCATATGGCATATTCAGAACGGTCAACCTGATCTTTACACCAGCTGAGGTTGGTGAAGTCGTCAGTCATGCCATAGCGCATAGCCCAGCCGTTGTCGAGCAAATCCCAATTTGGAGCATATCTGCCAATGTAGGATACGCGGTGATATGGATAGGGGTCATCACGATGTTCATGGGCGTGATCTTGGCGCTATTGCAAGAGAACTCGAAGAGGATGCTGGCATACCATAGCATCAGTCAGATGGGGTATATCGTGCTGGGCGTTGGATGTGCTGCGTATCTTGGATACGAGGGGGCAATAGGTCTTGCTGGCGGCTTGTATCACGTCATCAATCATGCGTTGTTCAAGGCATTGCTATTTTTAACCGTCGGAGCAGTCTACTTCAGAACAGGCGAACTGAACATGTACAAATTGGGTGGAATGTGGAGAAACATGCCGATTACTGCAATGTGCTGCTTCATTGCGGTCATGGGCATATCGGGCGTGCCGGGATTCAACGGGTTTGCAAGCAAAACGCTGTTGCATCATGCGATCGTTGAATCATACGAACATCACGGCGACATGTGGTTGCGTTTTGCTGAGATCATATTCATGGTGACTGCTGGCGGCACGTTCGCCTCAAACATAAAGATGTTCATATTTACATTCTTGGGCAAAAGACCAGAGAAATACAAAGATGCCAAGCCAGCCCCATTATCGATGAAGATCGCGATGGGTGCTCTCGCAGCTTCGATCGTGCTGATAGGCGTCATGCCGAACCTGTTGATGAAGATCATAGCTCCTGCAGCAGGCTACCATACCTTTACTGTACATAATGTAGAGCACCTTGCAGAGTATGGGATGTATGCGACTAAGTTATTGGTGCCTGTGGATATGCTGGGTGGGGGTGCAGCATTGGTGATGGGAGGCTTCATATTCATCACGGGAATAAGGGGCGGCTGGTTCCACTGGCATCTACCGCGCTGGATCGGTCCTGATTACTGGTATGGGAACATAGCGAGGGCTTTCTTCTGGTTCTGCAAGAACCCTGCTACAATGCTTAGCATGTGGATAGATCAGGCTTACATAAGAGTTGCAGAGGGTTCCATCTGGTTCTGCAAGAACCCTGCTACAACGCTTAGCATGTGGATAGATCAGGCATATATAAGAGTTGCAGAGGGCTTCGTATGGTTCTGCAAGAACCCTGCTACAACGCTTAGCATGTGGATAGATCAGGCATATA
>JASEEV010000022.1:0-13902 GCA_030019435.1 Methanocellales archaeon
AATAAAACTCCTATGGAATACCATGAGGAGGTGCTTAACTGAACACTACCGACATCGCAATCATTGGTTGCTCAGCATCCCAAATGGGGAAGGCACACGTCGCTCATGACTATTTTAATAAGTACTCAGACTCACTCTACTATCTCAAAACCATTCCAGGTGATCCGATAGTGACCACTCCATATCAAGAACAAACCCTCTATTACTCAGAAAAAAAGTCATACATGTTACCTCAGCTAAAACCCAGTAAGCTTAGTCATGTGACCTTGAAAGAGCATAACATAAGTTACATAGTCCGTGCAGACATATACATGTTTTACGACATGACTCCTTATAATGAGCGGATAGACCAAATGGCATCTCAAGGACTCCTCAAACTAGAAAAAGAGTTCCAAAATGTTAGAATCTACGAGGTGGTTTGAGACTACTCGGCCACTGCTTCAGCAGAGTGGTGTACTGTGACGAACTCAAAGAAACTGAATATCTGTTATGTGACTCCAGACATAGCATCGTCCAAAGATATCCATGATGGAGGAACAACCCATGTAATGGGGGTGGCTCAAAGCCTTGCTGAAATGGGCAACACAGTGCACATCATCTCTAAGCGTGTATCGTATAATCAAAAGAGTTTTGAGCAGATATGCCCAAACATCTACGAGCACAGAATTTTCCGGGGCATGTTCATGCCGATCACATATCGAGCAGAGAGCATCGTTCAGCGGAGCACATTGAAAAACATCCTCCTCAGCGCGATGACATATGTGTATCTTCGAACCGTGTACATGTTTTTTGTGATGATTCATGCCCTTTTGATAATACATAGACATAATATTGATGGCGTGATAGAACGTGCATCCTCCTATGGTGCAGGTGTCTACGCAGCAAAACTTTGTGGCATTCCGTCCATTGTCGAGGTGATCGATCCAGAATATAGTAGTATGGCTTTAAGAAACACGGACAAGATTTTTGCCTATACCACAAGCATATTCAAAAGTTCGATATCACGCGAAAAAATAGAGATCACGACTGCTGGCGTGGACCTACGTCGATTTGATCTGAAGCGATTGGATGGGACCAAAATACGACGTAAATATGGGATCCAAAACAATGACGTCGTCGTGTATGTTGGGAGCCTTGAGCCATGGCATGGAATAGGGGATTTGATCAGTGCAATGTCCTATCTGGGTGATAACGTGCGCTTATTAGTCGTTGGTGGAAAAAAAGATGTTTTGACGATACTTAGGCGGCTAGCGGATGAAAAAGGTGTTAGCGATAGAGTGATATTTGTTGGGTCTGTAGATCACTCAGAAGTTCCAAATTATATCGCAGCTGCTGATGTGGCATGTGCGCCATTCAACCCAGCAAAGGGAAGTTTGACAAGAAAGCATGGCTTCTTCTTCTCTCCGATAAAGATCTTTGAGTATATGGCATGTGGAAAGCCAGTTGTAGCAACGAATATTGAAATCGTGTCTGATATCGTTAAAACAAACAACTGTGGCGTTCTCGTCGAGCCTGGAGATCCTGTCTCGCTTGCTGAAGGAGTGGACCTGTTACTGAAAAACAAGAAAGAAGCCCAGGCATATGGTAAAAATGGCAGAAAAGCTGTTCAAGGCAAGTATACATGGGACATAGTGGCATCTCAACTATATGGTGGCTTGCTTGACATCATAAGAGATCACGACTCATAGATTTTTACGAGTCTATCGACCACATCATCCCATGACAACAGTCTCACCGTAGTCTCAACGTTTCTCCCCAAATTCGTCTGAGTTTTGATCTTCGCAGCCAACTCTCGGGTGTCGACTGGATATTTGATTCCAACACATGCACTGCCATCGATGAGTTCGCTCAGCTGGCTTTCGTTTGCGGCCACGCATGGTGTCCCACTGGCGAGTGCTTCTGCGATCGTCATGCCATATGACTCATGCTTGGAGAGCATGACAAGTACGTCAGCTGATGAGTAATGCTTTAGCAGTTCATCTCTTGACATGTCTCTCAGCCAGTCGATCCGATCATGGACGCCAAGGTCTTTAGCTAGCTCTCTCAACTCGCTCTCATATGGTCCTTTTCCAATGATCACAAGCCGACCCCCCTCTAGGTGCGGCAATGCTCTGATGATGTATTGTACGCCTTTGTATTCCTCCAGTCGCCCAACATACAAAATACGTTTCTCATCGGTCCCTTTCTCAGTAATCTTTCCCATATTTTTGTATTTCTGAAACTCTTCAACGTTAAGCCCTGGCGGGATTATGCTGATCTTTTGTCTGTTTACCTTGAACTTATTGCACACCAGATCAGCTTCGAATCGTGAGATACAAACTATGTTGTCTGCTCGACTGAACATCTGCGATCCTAGCAATGCATATGGGCGACACAATATATCCCTTAGCTTGGTATGACCTCTCCCATGGTAGTATGGATTCAAGACAAATCGCCTTCTTTTAATTGCTAGATAAGCGAATAGTGCGGGCAGCGCATGATAATTATGCGCATGAATTATCTCACAATCAAGTTTCTTCAAATAAAAATAGATCTGTGGTGCAAAATAGAATGCATCGTGTGGTGCGATCGATCTAAATCGTGTTACCTTGACGCCATTTATCACATCGTGCTTGGGCAATCTTCCAGTCGGATCGGTGCAGATAACCTCTACTTCAAACCCACGTTTAACTAAGCGTTCGCTGATCTCCTTTACGTGCGTCTCCACTCCACCGATATCTGGATGGTATCGTGGACAAACTTGGGCTATTTTCATTTTATCCTTTGCTCTTTCTCTTGCATTTTTACTAACTTCTCTCTCAACTTTTCGTCATTAAGCATTATTATCCGATTTGAGCCTTTTAGATTCATCGATAATCCAGTTTCACCGTCTGCTATTGTGTCGAGCATCCCACCAACTCTTGTGCCAATAACTGGCTTTGCACATGCCGTATATTAAAACGTTCTTTTCAGGGGCGTTCTGTCAAAATCATCATCATTTGAATAGATTTCACGTATTCCCAGACGCTCGCAAACAGAAAAGTGTAATGCATCCTCAAGATCTATAGAATAATCATCCTTGTTCTTTGATGCGATGACGAAATCCTCAGAGGTCAGTGGTTCAACTCTCAAGTGCTTCAGATCCCCTATTCTCTGAAGCAGTTCTCCTATCGAGTAATCTTCTGCTTCTTCTTCAAGGATGACATGAAGGAGCCAGATTGTAAGAGCTGACGTGGTTGATCTCTCGCCTTTTTCAATTCTCTCTATGATGTTAGTGGCTCTCTCCCCGAACAAGGGATGATCGCTGAGCCAATATACAAAGACATTTACGTCAACGTATTTCATCTTCGACTAGCCGCCTTGAGTATTTCTTTGCCAGTTCATCGACATCCTCGATGGGCCTTTTCACTTTGAAGATGCCTCTGGATTCCCTTGCAATATTTATGGGTTTTAAGATGAGTTTGTCTCCTTCCACGACCCCTTTAAGTACTTTGTGGTCAAATTCCTCTCTCATCTCTTTGGGCAGGTATATTCTTCCATGTTTATCCATGGTAACGATACATTCCATCTTAATCACTTATGGTAAATAATTATTTTTGGAAACTATAAAGTTTTTGGTAAAGACTGTGACAGTTTTTGATGGTCAGCTCCCATCTTCATCCAATCAAAATTATCTGCAGCCCCCCTTTCTGGCTTGCTTCTATCATCAAGGCTTCTGCAATAGCTCTACTATCAGGTCCCACTGCTAATCACCGCCAGTCCAGGAACGTCCCATTCTCTATGAGCAATCTTTTTGCTTTCCATTTTTTCATGTTTTCTTTGAATTTAGCCATGCACTTCTCAAAAAAATTATTTTTGTCAAAGATAACCTCATTTGCATCATAAATTTCAAACATTAGCGGGGATCCGAAATTTATCGAGAGATCGACACCATTTTACCCTCTACCGACAATTCCGTCAAAGCAATCATCAAAACTTAGCATCGTATCTATCTGGAGTTCCCTGATCAAAGCGATCGAAGTACAATCTGTAAAGCTAAAATTTTTGTCTTCATACTGTTTGAATATCTTCCAGGCCTTATCGAAGATATCCCCGTTCACTTGCAGCAATCTAACTCTAGAACCCAAGATGGACTCACCAACAAGCAAAGCAGTTTTAAGACTCTTGGCTCTGACCCTTGCCAATGTAACCGTTTCATCAAAGATGTAATCAGAGGTGTAAACCGCCCCATATTCTCCCTGTAATGCTTTTTCTAACAAGTTCACCGCTTGATCATGATATTCATCTTTTTCAGAATAAGCTCCAAAGAACACCCCGGAATCAACGAATGCAGACAAATTATGTGCCCCCATACAGATACTCGTCGACCTTTTTAGCATCAGTCTTTCCCATGTCTATGGGATCATGAATGAGCTTCCACAATGGATCCTCCTCCGGTGATACATCTGCTTTGGTCAAGAACCGCATAAAATCATCTTCTCTTACTCTGACGTACTCGATCGCATTGTCTATTAGCTCTTGCTGGGTTATTTTCAGCTCCCGCAACCTCAACCTCGATTGTAATTTTTCTATCATTTCCTTCGTTCTACTATGTATCCTTACTGGAACACCAATCACTTTGATCACCTGTTGTAGTATATGCTACCATGTAGTATATGCTACTTTTGGTGGTGTTTGTGGACATTAGAATATTATAGGGGGCTTCAGTTAGCACTGCCTTCTATGAGAGAAAAAGATTTATATGTAATGTAAGTAAAAAATGTAATAGTGATATAAAATGTCAGAAGTAAAACACATTCAAACTGAGATTGACAGAACGACGCATGCACTACTGAAAAACATCTCTCGACACAGTAGCAAGAGTTTAAAAGAAGTCGTCAGGGAAGCTGTAGCAGATTACGTCGAAAAATATGAAAGTGAGATAGAGAAGGATACGATATTCAAGATCATAGGCAGCTTCGAAACAAAAGAGGAAAACTGGAGCGAGAGAGATGATTGGAGAGGTTGAAACCCGTAGGGTTACAACTGTCAGAAAATCTTCGATTTTCAACAGGATGAAACTGCAATATATCGATACAAGTGCATTAATCGCCCTGAGTAACAGGAATGACAGGAACCATAAAAGAGCAGTCGCATATTTTAAAAAAGCAGTTAAGGGCGGAGTGAGATTTCTTCTCGGTAAGCATGTATTAATCGAATACGTCGATGGCGTTACCAAAAGGATTGATAAGAAAAAGGCTATTGAAGAGTTGAACAACATAATCGAAAGCAAGCTTCTATTAATAGAGTGGGAGAATAAAAAGGATTGGGCACAGGCGATCGAATATTTCAAAAAATATAGAGATCAAGAAATAGACCTAACGGATTGCATAAGCTTTTCAATCATGGAAAGGATGGAGATTTCCGATGTTTTTACATTTGACTCAGATTTTCAAATACACGGGTTTGAGATTGTTATGGACTAATTACATCCTAACAAGAAAACTGAACGCCACCCAGGTGACAAATAGATCTATCAAACGCCATTTTTGACACGGGAGTGACATGTCAGTGCCCCCATACTTTTTTTCAATGAATACTTCACGTGAAACTCATCAAACAGCTCTCTCACCCATTCAAACTTTTCTGCACTCACCAATATCGTACCTGGGCCGAGCCTATCAGCCCCTTACCCAACAACCTGTTTTTGGAGGTGGACAAACTTGGGCTATTCTCAATTTACTTTCGCTCTCCATGATATCCAAAACTATTAACTGTCTACAGGGGAATTTAATACGAGACAGGGGTCACCATGTATCTATCATTAATACCTTTAATAATTTGCCTCTCATGTCTTGGATGCATAACGTACGTCCTCCTCAGATATGGCAGATATCTGGCACGTATGAAGGAAATCGAGTTTGAAGTGGACGTAGATCGCTCCTATGAGCCACCCATCTCGATCATCATCCCGACCTATAATGAGGAGCTCGTGATTGAGGATAAGCTCAAAAACACGCTCTCGTTGAGTTATCCATCACACAAACTTCAGATCATCGTGATCGATTCCGCCTCATCAGACCGAACAGCCGAAATAGCTGAGAGTTTCAGCTCGGCTGAGGTCATCAGACAAGATAAAAGATTGGGCAAAGCAATAGCGTTATCAGAGGCTTTCGATCATGTGACTGGGGAAGTCGTAGTGATCACCGATGCCGACTCTGCACTAAAAAAAGATGTTCTGGAAAAAGCTTTGCCATACCTTGCCGACCCAAATGTGGGGGCCATAACTGGCAGACAAATTCTGGTCGATCCCGCATCTAGAACGGAGCAATCGTATCGAGATGTCTTCGATATGTTAAGGTCGGCGGAAAGCAAGATGGCATCAACACCCATATTTAACGGTCCTTTCATGGCGTTTAAGCGCGAAGTTTTAGAGCCTCCTCCTCAGGACTCCATAGCAGATGATACAGAGATGGCGATGAAGGTCATAAGAAAGGGGTATCGGGCACTATATGTCCCGGATGCCATTTTTTATGAACATGCCCCCTCAACGCGTAAGTCGCAAATAAAGCAAAAAGAAAGGCGGGCGCAGGGAATCGTCCAAACTTTTTGGAGAAACCGAGATATGTTGTATAATAAAAAATATGGGGTGTTTGGAACCCTGATATTCCCAGCCGAGTTCATGATGCACGTGATCTCCCCATTCCTCTTGCTGATTTCATTGTTTGCATTTCTAGTTTCATTGGCTCTCAGGCCGTTGCTTACTCTTGTCGTCTTGGCAATACTAGCCTTAGTCACGTTGCCGTTAGCATTCTGGATCTATGCTGAGGTCCAAAGTCATGTTGAAGAAAAGAAAAGCGATTTCGGAGGTTTTATATTGACATTCTTGTCATTTATCCAGCTGCAATTCACCATACTGATGAGTGCGATCAAATTGATGATCTTTGGCACCCAACATAAATGGGAGCAGATATCAGAAACCCGAATTGGATTTAAAACATAGAAAACAATCCGCTTAATCTTTCTTGATGGGTGTAGTAGTGATCCAAAACGTTGAGATCATGCCCCCGATCAGTATTATCAGATATGAGGAGATAAGTCTGTAGATCAGTGTGACTGCATATCCGATATTGCTTGGAATGCCTATAATAGTTGTCAACAACATCACCATGGATAGTTCTGTGACGCCCATCCCTGCTGGAATCATTGATAGAACACCTGCAGAGACGGAAATGAAGTAAACTGCAGCAAGCATCAGGATGGGTATCGGTAGCCCAAAGGATCTCAGAACAAGACATAATATGAGAAATTCGAAGAAGAATGTTAGAAACGATAGCGTTAAAACATACACAGAGTATCTTCTACTTTCTCTGACGATCTCCATTCCTCTAATGCTCTCCATCACAACATCATGGATCTTCTTTACCTTGTGAAATCGCTGCACAACCCGTTTCAGTGGGTTCAATGGGAAGAACAAGAAAAGCAGGGAGAAGCATAGTAGGCAAAACAAAGCAACAAATGGCGTATAGGTCCTAAATCGTATAAGGGCTAAACCCAGTGCAGCGCACATCATGAGTATCATAAAATCAAGCCCATACTCCACCATGATCAAAGCAATTGACCTGGTATATGGTATACCATACCTTTTTAGAATAACTGATTTTAAAAACACTCCTCCACGGATGGGTGTGGTGTTCCCTCCAAAGATACCAGACAGTGTTGACAACATAGCTAACTTCATCGAGATCTTATCTGTTGAGGCTAGGTTGACAAGTATTTGCCACCGCTTTGATTTATAAAAAACGTTTGCTACCACCATTGATATGGCGACGAACACAAAAAAAGCATCGAGACCCTTACATGCATTGGCTAATTCGGTTATTCCGACCCGAGATAACAGCCATATCAGAATTAGAATGCCTGCGCCAAATGATACGATATATCCGACTGCCTTTTTCTTACGATCCACCATAATACTGTCCGTCTTAGTTGTTTCTAATACTTAAGTAATCCTTTTTAAAGACAGAATCCCTGGTCTTTGACCAGCATCTCCATAGCCGTTTACCTGGTGAAAACACTTATAAGGATTGCTATCTTATGAAAGAACACCGTCCAACACTTAGCGGGTCGATTTAGTTGAAAGCATGTATTATCTTGCCAACCTATAATGAAAAAGAAAACATAGGAGATTTGTTAAATGCGTTGCTGAAAGAATTTGGACATATCAAAGATTTTGACATGTGCGTTTTGGTTGTGGATGATAATAGCCCTGATGGTACTTCTGAGATAGTGAAAGAGTATACTAAAAAACACAGCAACATCTTTTTACTTAAGCGTGACAAAAAAGAGGGGCTAGGAGCAGCATATGTTGCCGGCTTTGAATACGCCATTGACAAACTTGGAGCAGACATCGTATTTGAGATGGATGCCGACTCGTCACACGCTCCAAAACACATTCCAAAATTTTTAGAAGAAATCGACAACGGCTCAGATTTCGTTATCGGCTCAAGGTACATAGATGGAGGTGGCACTCCAGATTGGACATTTAAGAGGAGAGCTATCAGCTATGGAGGAAATCTCATCGGTCGTATTATCGCAGGCATGAAAGGCGTTCGAGACTGCACGTCAGGCTATAGGGCGATAAAAACCTCTTTGTTGAGGAAAATAGATTTCAACTCTATCAATGAAAAAGGATATGCCTTTCAGCTTAGCCTGCTGCATGCTGCACTGAATCGTGGAGCGAAGTTAAGGGAAATTCCAATAGTCTTCCATGACCGTAGGCGTGGTGCATCTAAACTAGAAATCTCCGATCTCCTAGAGTTCATCAAAACTGCGATCAGGTTGAGGCTTAAGGGTTATTAGTATAGGTTCGAACGTATTGATTTTCAACCTGCATATTATCGTTAATGAAAAGGGAAGGTTACAAATAGGAGGTGCCAATTACCTTTTAGGAACATAGGAAAGACTGAAAAGTAGTCTGCATATCGTATAATTGGAGCCTTGTTATCATGAAAAAAGTTGCGGTTATAGGTGCAGGTGTTAGTGGGTTAGTCTGTGCACAAAAACTAGCCGAGCAGGATCTTAAAGTTGTGGTTTTTGAAAAAGAAAATTATCTCGGTGGTCTAGCAAGCTGGTATAATGTAGATGGTCTGAATATTCCTAGAACCTATCATCATGTTCTCAAATCGGATAGGATTCTTCTACGAACGATACGTGAGTTAGGTGTCCAAACCACTTGGAGAAGAGTTAAGATCGGACTTTTTTCTGGAGGGAAAACATATCCGATGAACAGGCCTTGGGATTTGCTTAGGCTGGAACCACTTTCTTTTACAGACAGGATAAAGTTTGGGTTACTAGTCCTTTCTGCTAAGAGAGCAAAGAATTTAGAAGGTGTAGACTTAAAAAATTGGGTGGAAAGAAACGCTAGCCGGTCTGTCTTTGAAAAATTAATTGCACCTTTAATCTCAGCATATTTTGGCTCTGCTGAGGGCATCAGCGCTGCATACCTTGCAAATAGGTGGAAAACAGAATCCACTTCAGTTACTGGGCTGCTCGGGTATGTTGACATTTCTCAAATTATCCTTGGACTTAAGGAGAAGATCCTAGCACAAAATAGTGAAATCATTACAGACACAGAAGTGACCAGGATTAGAGAAGTAGGAGGCTCATTTGTAGTTGAAGCTAAAGACAAAAGCTTTGAAGCAGACTATGTGATTAGCACAGTTCCAGCACCAATTACAGCAAAAATATGTGAAGGATTGCCCAAGGATTTGGCAAAGGAATTAGAGAAAATCCGATATAAATGCTGTATTTGCGTAACCTACTGGCTAAAGGAAAGAGCAAGTGACTATTATTGGGTTATCTCTCTTGACGAAAAAATACCATTTGTGGCTTGCTTTGAACATGCCAATTTAAATCCGAATGTAGGGGGCGGGGTCGTGTATGTCGTAGCATATTGCGACTTAGATGACAAAATATGGCAGACAAAGGACGAGGAAATTGCTAAATACTATGCCGAATACGTCCCTTTTATATTGAAAAATTTCAAAGACATCAAAAAATATCGAGTGTATCGTTCCGAGTGGGCCACACCAGTTTTCCGTACTGGATTCAAAAACCCACCACTAAAAACGCCCATTAAGAACTTGTATTTGGCTGGAATTAGCAGGATCTTCCCAGACATCCGCTCTATGGGACCTGCCATAAAAACGGGCTTAGAGGCGGGGGGCGAATTACTATCAGATATGAGAGGGAGATAAGGTGAGCAGAGTTATTTTCCTTAATGTACTACATGAAAGAGGGGGGGTACAAAAAACCGTACGAGAAGCTATGGAGATCATTAATTGGGAAAATCACCTCAGAGGGAAAAAAGTCTTCGTGAAGGTTAATCTCATTTCATCTGAATTTGTTCCTGGTCAATGCACCTCTCCTGCTGTTTTAGATGAGATACTTTATCAGCTAACAAGCAAAGGCTATGAAGTGACTCTAGGAGACGCTGACCTAGCGGCAGCATGTCAATGTAATAAGGCAGCGGTGGCTTGGGGTCATAAAAAATTAGCTGAAAAATATGGTGCGAAATTTCAAAATCTCTCAGAGGATGAGTTAGTGGACGTAGAGGTGGACGGAAAAGTGTTTAAAACGCTGCAGGTTCCGAAGAGCGTTCTGGAAGCGGACTCGATCATTTCCCTTCCTGTCATGAAAACTCATTGTCTGACGGGACTAACCTGTGCTTTGAAGCATTTTTGGGGAGTAGTGCCGCGAGTAAGACATCAATATCATCTAGTTGTTGATGATGCGATTGTGGACATCAATTCACTTTTGAAGCCAAAGGTTGCATTTGCCTTGGTGGATGGTACTGTAGCTATGGAGGGGAATGGCCCAAGGACAGGGATTCCAAAGATATGTGATATAATCATGGCTTCTGATGACCTAGTAGCATTAGATGCTGCAGTATCCAAATATATGGGATTGAGCACTCCGGAGCATGTCAAACGTGCTGCAGAAAAAGGTTTAGGTTCACTTAAATATGAACTGTTTGGGGACGCTTTTCAGCCAAATCCATTTTTGCCTCCGGAGCCTGACAAACAACCAATTTTCTATTGGGAAATGAAACTTAGACGAACATTTTTAAAACCAATCCTATTTGACACGAAGATCTTTAGCTTATTAGCGTGGATTGCGACAAAATACAATACTTTTTGGTACTACAGACTGAGAGGAAAGAAATACACCAAGGAAATAATGAAAACATGGTATGGAGGAGAATTAAGGGGAATATTAGGTGCACAATTGGAGGAATCATAATTGAAAGAGCAAAAAATATCCGTGATCATACCCACTCTGAACGAGGAGAAATACATAACCTTACTGCTCCAATCACTAGAAAAACAAACACTTACTGGTTTCGAAGTCATCATAGTCGATGCAGGAAGTCAAGACAGGACAACAGAGATAGCAAAAAATTATGATGTTCAAGTTCTTACGGTGCCTGATGCGAAAGAAAGAGGAGGAATCGCATATCAAAGAAACTGCGGGGCTGAGCTTGCCAAAGGCGATGTTCTAGCATTCACAGAAGCCGATGTCATCCTCCCAGCGACTTGGCTTCAGGCCATATCAGAAAAGTTTGATAGAGAAAATGACTTGATAGCAGTTGCTGGTCCAGGTTTTCCATATGATGCGCCCCTTATCGGAAAACTTGAATACTATCTTTACAATCTATTCAGAGTCTTTATCTCCAGACTCCCCCATCCCTATAAGCGCTTTTTCACCAGTGGTTACAACATGGCTGTTAAAAGGAACGTATTTGAGCAACTAGCTGGTTTTGATGTCTCTGCTCTGATCAATGATGATGGACTCTTTGGAAGAAAACTACTTCAAACGGGGAAAGTGAATTTCTGTTATGACCTCTATGTATTTATTTCAGCACGAAGAATGAGTGAAGAAGGTTTTATACAATTCAACCGACATTACCTCTTTATGTTGGAGAATCTTTTCTACCCTCTTTCCCACATGAAGTTTTTCAACGCAATAAAAATACCCTCGTCAAAGAAGTTTTACGAGCGAAAAACCACTAAGAATAAAACCAAAAGAGGTGGAAACACATGAGGCTTTCAATAATACTTCCTGCGCATAATGAAGCAAACACTCTGCCTGAACTGGTTGAACAATTAATTAGCACAATAGATAAGAGCCTCTACGAGATAATAATAGTAGATGACTGTAGCACAGATCAAACTCCTCAAATATCTCATGAGCTTTCGAGAAAATATGATAAGGTAAAGGTAATCCATCGAAAGAGCTCTCCTGGGTTAGGAAACGCCATAAAAACAGGCCTCAAAACGGCAAGAGGGAGTCACATCTTGTTAATGGACGCTGACGGTGAAATGCGTCCCGAAGACGTGCCGAAAATGATCGATAAAGCAAAAAAAGGATACGACGTCGTCATAGGCTCACGTTTTATCAAAGGAAGTAAATTAGTGGGATATTCACGGAAAAAGCTCGTTATGAATCGTCTCTATAACCTCGTCTTTGCAAAATTTCTAAGAACAAAGGTCAAAGACCTAACGTTCGGCTTTAAAATCCTGAGCCGCGAGGTTGTGGGGGGCATAGCTTGGGAGGCAGAAAAACATGGAATAGCAGCAGAAACAACAGTAAAGCCCATTGTGAAAGGTTATAGGGCTGTCGAAGTTCCAGCTTGCTGGACTCGCAGGGAAAAAGGATCATCAAAGTTCCATTTCTCTTATAACTTTGAATATATAAAAATTGGAGTTAAAGGGGTTTATGCAAAGTGGATGAGAAGGTAAAGCTGCGAATAATATGTTCGAATTTGGTGAGGTCGTTTGTGGAAATAAGCAGTTTTTGGTATACCGACTAAAGACATTTTAATATACAACAGCATCGGTGATTTGGAATGAAAATTACGCTTGTATCCCCTCCCTCAACTATTGAAGAACGATATCCCAAAGGGCATCCTTTACGTAAGGCGATTCAAGTGGTTGAACCCCTTGGACTGACTTATATAGCTGCAGTGCTTGAACAAAATCACTTTAAAGTTGAAATCTTTGATTGTATAGCTGAAGAACTGACAGTCTCAGACCTCATTCAAAGAATAAAACATAGTAATCCAAGTGTGGTGGGTATTTCGGCTGTCACTCCAAATATCCACGTTGCTCTAAAACTGGCAAATGAAATTAAACGAGTTTTACCTGATGTCACCATCGTTTTAGGCGGTGTTCATCCAACTCTTTTCCCTCAACAGGTCTTGGAAAATGGGGGAGTTGATATCGTCGTCATTGGTGAGGGGGAGTACACCATGCTTGAACTATCAGAAACACTTGATAGAGGCGGAGAATTGGATGATGTTCTAGGAATTGCATATCGCAAAGACGGGAAAATAACTATCTGTCCTCCTCGTCCACTTGAAAACGATCTTGACAACTTGCCTTTCCCAGCACGCCACCTCCTTCCCATGCACAGTTACAAACCATTTATTTATAAACGATACCCAGCACATGCTCTAATTTCAAGTAGGGGATGTCCTTTTCAATGTGTCTTTTGTTGTCGAGATATTAGTGGAAAACGATATCGACCCAGAAGCGTTGAGAATGTTATTGAGGAAATAAAAGTCTTGACTGAGGAGTATAACACCAAAGAAGTTGACTTTCAAGATCCTGTCTTCTGTTTAAATAAAAAATGGACGGAAAATTTTTGCCAGAAACTCATCGAAGAAAATCTTGATATTATCTGGTCAGCCCTAACGAGAGTTGACCTGGTGGACGAAACTATCCTTCAGCTCATGAAAAAGTCAGGTTGCTGGATGCTCTATTATGGCATAGAGGCTGGTGACCAGTTGCTCCTTGATAATATGAAGAAGAACGTAGAACTCAGCCAAATAAGAAAGTCGGTGGAACTCACGAGCAAAGTGGGCATCAAAACATGGGGAAG
>JASEEV010000022.1:13907-23987 GCA_030019435.1 Methanocellales archaeon
CTTTCAAATAAGAAAGTCGGTGGAACTCACGAGCAAAGTGGGCATCAAAACATGGGGAAGTTTTATGTTCGGTCTTCCAGGTGAAAATCCTGATCTCGCTCATAAAACTCTCAACTTCGCTAAGAGCCTACCATTAGACTTCGCAAGTTTTCATTTGACTACGCCCTTTCCAGGCACAGAACTATGGTATAAATCCAACGAATGGGGGGAAATTAAGACAAACTTTTCCAAGTTCACGCAGCTTAATGCTGTTTTCATTCCATCAGGCTGGAAAGGTAGAGAAAACGATCTTCAAAACATGATAGGGGTAGCCTTCAAAGAATTTTATTTCCGGCCGAGCTACGTTCTTAGACAAATAATAAAAATTCGATCTATAAGTGACCTTAGGTTCTATCTTCGCGGTTTAAGGGGGTTAATCTAGAATGTCATTGGCATGTGAGGGAAATAATTGAGGAGGTGAGAGAATGAAAGTTGTTTTAGCTACCGCACCAATACGTGAACGTAGTGCAATTGGAGAAGAAGCAAGTGCGTTGTATCCTCCTCTTGGGATAATGAGCTTAGCAACTTATTGCCGACAACATTCACCTAATGTAACATTTAAATTGGTTGATGGCTCTGATATGGGAATTAAACAATTTGTTTCGACCGTTAATAGTTTGAACCCCGACGTCATTGGTCTAAGCTTCAATACCGTTGGAGCTTATGGTGGTTACCAAAGTGTCAATCTATTAAAACAAGCAAACCAAGATGTACCTATCTTGGTTGGCGGTTTACATGTTTCTTCTTTACCAAACGAGGCTCTCCAAAAAAGCCACGCAGACGTTGTAGTAATTGGTGAGGGGGAGGCAACTTTATGCGAATTGTTATCATTACCTGATTTCTCTCCTTCCACTCTCAAGAAAGTGAAGGGCGTTGCATTTAGGCAAGATGATAAAACCGTTATGACAGAACCAAGACCATTTATCCAAGATTTGGATACTCTTCCTTCCCCTGATCGTACACTTCTGGATATTCACAGCTATCCTGGCATCCCTTATGTGAGAAGGAAACCAGAAACTAACATGATGGCAAGTAGGGGGTGCCCACATAATTGTGTTTTTTGCAGTCATGGTTGGCGTACTGGGCGTCCTTATCTCCGGGTCCGGTCACCGAAAAATGTAGTCGACGAAATGGAGAAACTCGTTACTGACTATAAGATAAGAGAGATATATGAGTATAGTGACGAATTTAACAGCATTCCCAGCTGGTCACTAGTTGTTTGCAAGGAAATTAAAAAACGTGGATTAGATTTTTCATGGAAAGCTCAAGTTCGAGCAGACAATCTACCTGAGTCGCTCGTTAAATCCATGAGTGAAACTGGATGTTGGCTGGTACTATTAGGAATTGAAAGTGGAAACCCAGAGACTTTAAATGGCATTCGGAAAGGAGTAACGATGCAACAGGTAATTGATGCCTGTATTCTATTTAAAAAATATGGTATTAAAATTATGGCTTACTTTATGGTTTTCAACATGTGGGAGCACAATGGTGTACTTTACTATGAGACACCTGAAATGTGTGTGAACACGTATCGCTTTGCCAAGAAATTATTACAGAAAAGATTGATCGATTATTTGGCTTGGTCCGTGGCTACGCCATTTCCAGGCTCAGAGCTCTATGAAATTACAAAGCGTTACGATCTTCTAAAAAACGTACGTTATGATAAGTGGACAGCGCATGATATTGTAATGCGAGTCCCTAATGTAGATGAAAAAACAATCAAACAAATTATTGCTCAGGGCATTATGCTTCAAGCTCAGAGTCTTGTAATGCGAGGCGACATAAATCTACGTTTATTTCCATTCTACATGAGGAGAGCATTTAGATTTATTAAATGGCGACTTGGAATATAACACGTTAAAACTGTCTAGCTGAGTAATAACAAGTCAAGCTACTCGTTAGTATATTTATCAGCCAATTTTGGGAAGTTTTATAAGACAAACTGATCAAAATCTGTTTTAAGTATCCTATCGATGTAGATGGGGGGATAAAGATTTCAGTTCTCAGCAAAATATGTGATTACATAAAATCTCATCCCCACTTTATTTTACTGGTGTTAATAGTTGCGTTGGGGGCCTTTCTGCGAATACATGACTTGGGCTCGGAAAGCATTTGGTTGGATGAGGGAGTTAGCTGGGAGTTATCCAGAGAGGGAAATGCACTCTCGGTTATACATGCCGCACTTGGAGACAGACATGTTCCTCTTCATTATTTGATACTACATTTCATGATGATTTTTGGCGAAAGTGAATTCATACTACGTTTTCCATCGGCGATATTTGGCATTCTAATGATCCCATTAATATATAAAACTGGAGAGTATTTTTTTGGAAAAAACGAGGGCTTGATCAGTGCATTTCTTCTTTCAATCTCTCTTATGCACTTATACTATTCGCAGGAGGCTAGAATGTACTCACAACTGGCCTTCTTCTCTTTGGCATCCCTGTACTTTTTCTACCGTGCTATGATGGAAAACAGGAAGGGATTATGGGCCGGATTTGTTGTGTCGATACTCTTATGTTTTTACTCCCATATGTATGCCATTTTTGTGTTGGGCATATTGGCACTCTTCTATCTTTTAACTCAATTCCAGCTTAGTCCATCTAAGAATCTGCGCATCGAAGCAAAGGATGTAAAAAATGCTAGGATGTTCTTGCTAAGCTTGGCTGCGATCTTTTTGTTGCTTCTTCCCATCATTCCTCATATTTATCGTGTTGGCAAAACCGCAGGAGGGATACCTTGGGGGATCGCTCCATCGATCAACTTTGTGCCAATAATTCTAACACAATTTAGCACTTGGAATATGGCAACATCGTGCCTATTCATCATCTTCTTCCTATGTGGTGTAGTTGCATCGCTGAATGTTCACAAAGAGCAGATAGCCCTCTTAGGCCTGTGGTTCGCTCTTCCCATTGCAGTGAGTTACATTTCAGCTGGCTCGATGCCCTTCCAGGTCAGATACATCATATTTGTATTGCCGGTATATCTGATCCTAATCTCAAAAGGAATAACGAGCGTTTCCAAAATTCTCTATCCAACTGGTAAAAAGCCAATACCAAAGGGAAGGAGGAAGGAGAGGAGGGAAAGAAAAAGGAAAGAGAAGACAGCAAGCGGTCAAGCGATGCTAGTAGTTGCCATCCTTCTGCTGTTCAGCCTAGCTAGTTTCCATCCCTTACAGGGATACTATGCTACGAACCAGAAAACCGATTTGAGGGCGACAGCCACGTATATTGAGAGCCACTCGCACTCGGGTGATGTGGTTGCTCCACTGCCAGGCTATATCGCTCGACCACTTCGATATTACTATGATAACAGTACGGATGGGACCATCCTCATTGAAGCAACCCCCACCACCGCATCAGATCTAACGGACTTCATTGCAAGGTACGATAGGGTATGGTTCGTGCTTACTGCTGACATATACGCTACTGGTAGAGGTGGAGAAGTGATAAACTGGCTAGAATCTAACTCGAGGCTGGAAAAACAATACGCTGGGGTTTATATTCTTCTAAGTGAGTAATGTGCTTCACACACTTCAAAAAGATTTATGTTAAGCGATGAGGAGTATGCATTACCTGTTGTGGTCGTTCATTAAAAGGAAGGATGTTTAGTGGGCAAGAAAAGAAAAAAGAAGTTTAGGGCGAAACCCAAAGCGGTGAAGAAAGAGGAGCCAAAGATAACAAAAAGAGAAGTCGGAATAGCTAAGCTTCGCTCATCAATAGAAAGCTTGGAGAAGGAATACAAGCAAGGTAAGATCACCAAGACGATATACGAAAAACTTAAGGCAGAGTATGAGGAGGATATCAAAAAGCTTGAGCGTATCACCTTTTTTGAAAAGATCAAGCAGAAAATATCGATCTATAATGTGTTGTTAGTCGCCGTATTTGGACTTGCACTTTATATTAGGGCTGTTTTACCGTACAACAGCGTGTTCGTCGGTGACATCGTCAGATTTGGTGGAAACGACCCTTGGTACCATATGAGACTCGTAGAAAACACGATCCGTAATTTTCCACACAGGATTTTTTTCGACCCATACACGCATTTTCCAGTCGGCGACGTTCTCCATTTTGGACCGCTGTACGATCAAATGATTGCTTTCATCGCACTACTCATCGGTTTTGGCTCGCCCAGTCAGCATACCATAGAGGTTGTAGGAGCCTATTTTCCTGCAATCATGGGAGCATTGGTCGTTTTGCCGGTCTACTTCATTGGAAAGGAAATATTCGATAAGCGAGTGGGGTTGGTGTCCGCACTTGTCGTTGCAATCCTGCCAGGACAATTCTTGTCACGATCTCTCTTGGGATTCACGGATCATCATGTTGCCGAGACGCTTTTCAGCACTCTGACGATCGTGTTTTTTATAATAGCGATCAGAAGGGCAGAGGGGTTGAGATTCGAGCATATTTTGAAAAAAGATTGGAGTATCTTGAGGACCCCGCTGGTGTATTCAATATTAGCTGGGCTTATGTTTGGGTGCTATCTACTCTCTTGGTTTGGGGCTTTATTGATTGGATTTATAATTGCCGTATACATCATTATTCAGCATATCACCGATTCTCTAAAGAATAAGTCAACCGACTATCTGTGCATCGTTGGCATAATCACATTTGTGATCCCGCTGATGATGGTCGCACCAATTGTCATGCAAGGTCTTGGTCAGTATTCATGGCTACACACATCATCGTTCATTATAGGCATCTTGGCGTTTTTAGTACTGAGCGGCATTCCAAAGGCAATGGACCGCAAAGGTATCGATCGGAGTTACTACCCCTTGATGTTGGTCGGAATTGGTGCGATAGGTGTAGCAAGCGTTTATCTAATTAGCCCCTCTCTTCTCCACTCGATGTTTGGATCGTTTAGCATATTCCAGCCGAGAGGAGGGGCACTTACGATCGCAGAAGTATCACCCATATTGTATCCACAAGGGGTGTTCTCACTCGGACCATTGTGGTATAATTTTACGACGTGCTTTTATGTTGCGTTTATCGCTCTTATAATGCTCACCTATAAGGTCATCAAAGAGTGGAGAACAGAAGAGATTCTCCTCGTGGTGTGGAGCATCATCATGCTTTTTGCCATGTTTGGACAGAATCGATTTGCCTATTATTTCGTGGTGAATGTAGCAATCCTCTCTGGATACCTTGGCATAAAGGTCTTAGAGTTCGGCGGGTTGGATAGATTGTATGAGGACTTTAAAAGAAGGGTAAAGGATCCGAGTGATCTGAGCAGATTCTTCTCAAGATACGTCAAACTCGGTCACATGCTCGCTGTGGTGCTGGTCATATTGTTACTCGTCTATCCTAACGTAGCCATAACAATGGGCAGTGGTCCAGGTGCAGCGAAGTGGACCGGTGGACCCAGGATGGACTGGTATGAATCATTGAACTGGATGAGGTATAACACACCGGATCCTGGTGTAGATTATTATGCGCTGTACGAAGAACCCGCCCCGGGGGAGGCATATCAATATCCCGATTCTGCCTACGGCGTTATGAGCTGGTGGGACTATGGCCATTGGACCACTAGAATAGCACATCGTATCCCAAATGCAAATCCATTCCAGTCTGGCATAGGTGGTCCTGGAGTTCCAGGCGCATGCACCTTCTTTACTGCAGAGTTTGAGCAAGATGCGAACGAAATTCTCGATGAGCTTGGATCAAGGTACGTCGTCACAGATTTTATGATGGCAGATAGCGTGAATGTCTACTATAACAAATTCGGTGCTATGACCGTGTGGGCAGGCACCTCGGGCTATCTCATGCAAGTTGAGACTCAAAGTGGACCAGCACTTATCCCGACTCCCAAATATTACGACACCATGGTTGCCAAACTCCACATGCTTGATGGAGCAGGTCTTCATCATTATAGGCTTGTACACGAGTCCGAATTGTTGCCTGAGCAATATTTCGCTCTGTATAAGCAAGTGTATGAATACTTCACGGGCACGGAGATGGAAACCACGCAGACTAGCTTTGTCAAGATCTTCGAGTATGTGCCAGGCGCTAAAATCGCTGGTAGTGCACCCCTCAACGAAAGCGTTAACCTTTCCATTTTGATTAAAACCAACCAAGGCAGGGAGTTTATGTATACGCAGTCCACTATATCAGATGGCACCTATGAGTTTACCGTGCCTTACTCAACCGAGGGACCGATAGAAGGGGGCACACAGTTTGATACGATGCCAGTAGGTCCATACAAGTTAACGATAAGGGGCGTCACGAAGAATGTGCACGTCTCCGAGGACGATGTGATGAATGGAAAGACGATTTGGGTTGACTTGGTTTGATTTTATGTTTTTTGTCTCTCTGGTTTAGATGTTCTTCTTTCGATTTCTCGCAAAAAATCCTCAATGTTCTTTCTCTTCCCATGGATGAATATGCCATCCAATTAGAGCATTATTTGCCCCAAAAATCCGTTCATCACCTCTAATGTAAGCATATGATGTCTTACCGGTTTCAGCATTGAATGTGACGTCAACAAAATCCTCTTCGATGTGCAATCTAATTTTTAAGAACGGCTCCATATCATGTAGGATTTCAGTCCTTCTTACGAGACTGGATTTTTTCACAACTCTGAATACATGATCCTTGAACGTCTTGTAATCCATCTACAATCCTTTTAGATACTTTAAAAGATAGTTTTTCCTAGATACCAGTCCTTCCCACTCAAAGTAATCCCTTTCAGCCTCATAAGAGAGCGGATCTAGACCGATTTGTTTTTCATCTGCCTCTTCAAATCGCTGCAGGCTCATGCCATACTTGGTTTCAAACTCCCTAATTTTCGCGTCGATATGTTCTAATTCATGATAAATGGCTTCCCTTAGAATGTAGCGAGTCTTCTCTTCAACATCTTCTCCCACTCCAACTTTTTGGATAATTTCAGTAACATCTAGTACCATAAGAACCACGCTATTGTTTATTCTATGAGATAAAAAACTTTGCTAACCTGATTGTTTGATGGATCAGAGTTTGCTATGGATTGTATAGTCATCCCTGCTCTTAAGCATCATAGGCTTATTTTTGAATGGAGAGGTCATTGAAGTCTAAGGGCTTCTCTCTAGCATGATTAAGGCTTTTCTATAGACTCCCACGCTGATGTGGAAGTTCTTTTCGATGAGGAGGTCTAACAAATCTGTAGCCTGCTTTTTCGTGAGAAAACCTCTTTGGCAGCATCTTACGAGAACGTATATCGTTCCGTGCGGGATCAACCCGAGCGATTTGGCAGCTTCTCTGACCTCTGTTTGATCTATCAGTATTTCTTTCTCACCTTTTTGCAGTGCCAGAAAAATTGCCTGTGCCTCACCCAGATCGATCTTCATCGTATCGGCATAGATCCTTGCTCGCTCCAGGTTCTCATCTGAAAGGTTCTCAGTTATCATCCAACCTTCCTTCAAAGCTTGCTCGATGATGAAAGCATCGCTACATCCTTCTTTTATCCCCCTGTCAACGGTCTCGACTCTGACCTCCGGTGGTATCTGGATGTTTTCATAAAGCTGTCTCAGATATTTGAGGACTCCTATTTTTGCCAGATATATCAAAGGTGTAGCGTTTGAAACCGGCATAGGAATCATCCTTTCAACGCTGTCTCGATGTCTTCTTCCAAGTCCTTCTCAGTGTATCTGAACTCAATTCCTTTTTCAGCGGCCAGTTTCATCATCTCTCTTAGCGACAAGTTCGCCATTCTGGCAGCACGCCAAAGAGTTATTTTTCCATCGCGATATAGCTGAATTGCTCTATTTTTCTCCCATTCTTCTATGGCTTTTACCAAAAGTTTTCTGACAACCGTTGCTCTATCTGACTGTTCTATTTCCTCGATCTCTTGCATGGCCTCGATGATCTCTTTTGGAACTCTCGTGGAGATAGTTTCCATTTCTCTCACCGTATACGTATACATGTTTACGATACATATAAATGTTTGCACATTCGATTTTAGAGAAAGTAAAAAATAACGGTAACAGTAAATGATGTGATGAATGGGAACACAATTAGGGTGTAGGGTTTGATGAACTCAGAAGGTTTAAGTATCGCCACAAAACTGTATCGTACAGAAGGAGAACTTAGATGAGAGATAACATCTGCATCCTAATTCCAACGCTGAATGAAGCGCATACCATAGGCGAGGTAGTTCACAAATTCAAGTCCATGGGATTTCCAAAAATCCTGGTGATAGATGGGCATAGCACCGACGATACGGTCAAAATAGCGAGGGAGAAGGGTGCTAAGGTTGTGATCCAGAAAGGAAGGGGCAAAGGTCAAGCCATTCAGCAAGCATTTGAGCTTATCGAGGAGGACATCATCGTGATGATCGATGGCGATGGGACGTATCTCCCAGAAGAAGTTGATAAGCTATTGGAGTCGATCGAAAAAGGAACTGCAGATCACGTCATTGGCAATAGATTTGCTGAGCCCAAGGTTGGCGCCTTCACAAAACTGAATCTGTTCGGCAACCAAATTTTGAGCAGATCATTTGGCTTTGCATACGGTACCTGGATCACTGACATTTTGTCTGGATATAGGGCGTTCACCAAGAAGTCCATCCAGGAATTAGAGCTGAACAAGACTGGATTTGAGACCGAAGCGGAAATAACCATAGAGAGCGTGAAAAAGGGTTTGAGAATGGTGGAAGTGCCAATATCATACCGATCTAGGCATGAAAGAGCTGCAACCAAACTTCATCCTCTTAAGGATGGCCTGAAGATAGGATTTACGATATATAAACTTACAAAAACGCACAATCCATTGCTATATTTTGGCCTGTTTGGGGCAGTTTTCATGGTACTGGGCGCTTGTGTCGGAATCTATGTCGTACTAGAGTGGTTCAAAGGAATAACTCGCATTCCAATGACGATCCTTGCCACGTTGCTGATCGTCATGGGCGTTCAGATGTTCATCTTCGGTCTTCTGAGTGACATCCTCTCATTATTCCACAAAGAAGTGATGCGAGAGCTCAGAAGAAAGTAAGCAAATCACTCCGCTATTCTCTTTACACCCAAATCATCAAGATGTTTGTCAAACGAGTAGATTTCGCTAATTCCTTGATCTTTCATGATCAAAGCAGCTAGTGCATCATTTACTCCCACAAGCTTTTCCTTTGCCAAAAAAGAGGCAGCGGTATACATGTTCTTATCGACTAAGACGACCTCTAGATTCGGCTTGCTCAGAACATTGATCATAAAATCTGCTGCAATTCTCTGAGAAGATACATCTTCCAATATATTAGCCACCTCGGACAGATGTACGACTGATGTGATTACTTCCTCACCCTTATCGATTCTATTAACGATGTTGCTTGAGTTTGTTTTGATGGCTCTCTCGCTTTCAGACAAACTTCGTTTCGGTTTCAATACGGCATATACAAAAACATTCGCATCAACGAACCTCATTTTGACCCCTGGCTCGTAATTCTTTTCTCAATCTATGGTAATCCTCAAAGTTCTTCGCATCTATCTCTACAGAATTGATAAAATCCGCTAAGCTAGAGGTTCGTGGGATGACCTCAACCCTGTCTTCATATGCGATGACGAGCACATCATCATCCTTCAGCACTTTTCGTCTCCACTCGAATGGGAGTACTATTCTCCCATGTCTATCTACCTTCTTTATTTCCACTGAGGACATTATATTACCACTATAAGTACTATAATGTCATTTGTTATAATAGTTTCCATTCCACAGGTGATGGCTTAAGCAAATCAAGCTCTATAAAACGCAAATTATGAAATTCTAAAAATCTTAACGTCTGAGCAAGAAATCTCCGACCTTTAGGTCGGCAGATGAATTGCTCGCACCTTAAACTATTTTTGCTAGAAAAGTGATCCTCCTTTGAGCAGGCAGTATGCCTGCTCAGGAGGTCTACTATGGATTTAGTTAGCGGTAGCCATCGAATTGGACAAAGTATTTACCACTTTGAGTGGTGTCCGAAATACCGATATAAGATGTTTAGGAAGGAAGAGAATAAAAAGCTTTGCGAGGAAACGCTCAGGAAGGTAGCAGAGAGGCACAACATTTCCATATCAGAACTCAGCGTGATGCCAGATCA
>JASEEV010000022.1:24047-27196 GCA_030019435.1 Methanocellales archaeon
AAAGGTGCCTCTGCATATGAGCTTTTCAGAATAGAGCCAAAGTTCAGGCTTAGATATCCCAAAGGCCATTTCTGGAGCCCTGGCAAATTCTATAGGAGCATTGGGGACGTTGACATCCAAACAACAGCCAACTACGTAAGAGAGCAAGCAGCGATGCAAACTTCGTTGTCAATCTTTCATGGAAGCTCAGCCCTTTAGGGCTGAGAGGATGTCACTTCATAGACTCACAAAAGCGACTTTTTCATCCAGGAACAATACGTTTTTATATCTCATGCCCCCAAAAGGCTTTTTAAGCATATTGGAGCATATCCATGAAAAGAAAGACCTAGCTACGTTGTTCATCAAGCTGCACCCCACTCGAGTGAAAGAATAAAAAGTGAAGTGAGACTTGGACGTACACTTCAACTTTTTTCTATTTTATCTTGAAAATACCAAAAGTATATAAAGCATTATCAATATATTTATAAAATAGAGGAAAATGGAAGTGAAAAATGCTGTATTCGCCACAGTTTCGGTTCGACCTCAAAAAATCAGTGAGCTGAAAGAGAAGTTGCCCCACTCAGAGTCAGCGATCTATAAAGCGGTTGAAGCATTGGCTCAAGAGGGCTTGGTTGTAACTAGGAAAGATAGAGGCGAAGTCGTAGTGAGCAACAGCAGCGATTATAGGGCTCAAAAACTCCGAGAGATTTATCTAAAGGCACTGAGCTATGGCGTCAATCCAGAGCAACTCCTTAGAGACAGCGTTTTACTTGTATGGGGGAACCTAGAGAAGGAAAAATCGCTGACTGAACTTATGGGGATCACAGGACTCTCATACCCTACGGTTTATAGGATCTGTGATTTCCTTGTTTCTAGCAGATTGTTAGAGGTTCACAGACGGAAGCCCCTTCTGGTAAGTATTGACGAGGGTGCCGAATTAAATAGGCTTCTCAAAGAATATATGGAGAGAGAACCCAAAGGCGAATCAGTTTTCTATCGAGGTGTGACGCCATTCAGAAAGATTGTAAAACCTCCCCCAGAAGTTGAGAGAATATTATATGAAAAGATTGAGGAGGGCGTATCTATCCAGAATACTGGTTTTACGGTTAGAGGCAAGGGAGCCCTTAGTGTGGTAGAGAGCGTTGAAAAGGAGTTCTCGTTGGAGGAAATCTTTCTGAGGGAACTAAACACTACAGCTGGCATCGAGGATCTGTGTATACATATCATTGCCTCACGAAAGTTGGATTATGATACGCTGCTTGAGTTAGCAAAGAAAAAAGACACGGTGAATGTTGTAGGATGCTATCTGAACATCATTCACGATCTAAGCCCGAAGCTCGTTAAGAAAGGAGTGGTCGAAGTTTTTATTCCTCATATTTCAAAAAATAAGATGATCTTTCTCAAAAAGGAGAGGAAGTATGGCAAAGAAGGTTGGGAGAAGAAGTATGAGAAAAGATGGAATGTTGATCTGTATCTGGATATAGGGGCAATCGGACATGGGGTGAGAGGAGTATGAACATAGAAGAGCTGCCGATAGCGATCCTAAAAGACGTTGAAGATCGATCGCTACAAATCATCAAGCACATCAAAGATGATATTGTCATCATTGGCGGTTGGGCGGTCAGGGCATGGGGGAAAGAGAAGCATGGGAGATATACGCTTGATATCGACGGAATCACAGGGCAAAATAAGTTGGAGAGCGTGAAAGATAAACTTGAATCGCTGGGAATGAAAGGTAAAGATTCTGATTGGGGGATCGAATTTACAGCAAAATACAGACCATCAGAGAAGTTGCATGCAGGCTTGGATGAGGATGCGAAGAGGTTCGTTGAAAATCTAGAGCTGAGAATTGAGATCTCGCCACCAAAGATGCAGGAACTCGCAACACACCATTACTTTGAGTTTGACCTAGAAGAGGTTGTGGAGTTGTCGGTCAAGAGTCATGGTGATATGCCTCCGTTCAACATTAGAGTACCATCTCTGGAGCCTCTGACGGCAAACAAACTCGGTTTGCCAGCAGATTATAAGAATCGGTTTGATGTTGGAATATTGCTGCCGCTATGTGATATGGACAAGCTGATGAGAATTATCAAGAAGACGAACGATTGGGCAGAGCTTGTATATCGAAGAATTCCAAAGACGATTGGACGTACAAGAGACGAGAGTGACCTTGCCCACTTACTACTGATCAATGCAAACATCGATCTCAAGTCGTTCTTTAGAGCCTTGGAAAAACTTCAGAGAGAGCTAGGAGAACATCGTCTGGTGCGATAAATCCGTTAAGCGATTTTGGGTGGATTGGAGATGAATATCACTACCATCAACATAAACTTGGATGGATAGGGAGATTCGAGATTTTATATTTCAGATGAGGTTCAAGACGTTAGTGGTTTCTAGGGGCGACGAAATCCTCGCAGTCTTTGTTGCCGGTTTACACAGCCGTATCAGTGAGGACATCAGAGGGCTGGACGAAAAGATCGAGGCACTCCCAGAAAGGCGGAAGATGAAGAAACGAATTTTCGCCCAAGAACGATATGTTTTTATATAGTACGCTCCTAAAGTCCTTTCAAGACTCTATTGAAGGGATGGGGAGGCAGTGAGAAGGTGACCAAAGCCAGATTTTATATCTCAGATAAGGTTCAAGAGGTTGGATATAGACCTCTTATTATGGAAAAGATTCTAAACTCAGATCTAGAGGGGACTGCTAAAAATTTACCAGACGGAAGAGTTGAGGTCCTACTAGAAGGTGAGAAAGAGAAAATTGAGGCTTTTTTTGAAGAGATAAAGAAAGAAAAACCAGAACATGCTGAGAATCCCACTTTTTCTAAACTGACATTCGATGAGACTTTGTTTGTCCCAAAAGCCATGAGATCATCACAGGCATTGATGCTAGGGCAATTAGGAAAAGGCGTTGACGTCTTGATTACGGTGGGTGATGACATCAAGGGCATGGGTAATGACATCAAGAATATGGGTGGTGACATCAAGAATATGGATGAGGCTATCAGGGACATGAGTGCGGACATCAGGAAATTGCCTGAGAGAATTGCAGAAGCCATAAGAAAGTGATGACCCTCTACCAGTTGTGTATATATCTAGGGGAATAGATCTTTTAGTTCAAGGATGACCAAAAGCGACTTTTTCGCCCAAGAACGATATGTTTTTATATA
>JASEEV010000023.1 GCA_030019435.1 Methanocellales archaeon
ATCTCATCACACCAACGTGCTCGTACCTTCCAATGGGTCTATAGCCCTCGCTAAATATCAATGCCCTTCCAGCTTGCAACATCGCATTGTAAGCGATAGCTAGAGCCCAATGCTGTGTTGAATAATTCAACTTGCTAGGAGGAATATTGCCCCCGATCCACAATCTTTTGACCTCACGGGCTTTCATCTTGGCTCACGTCATGCTCAGTAGCATATTATAGAAGATGAACTTCATCTTTACTTCGCGGAACATTCCATCTGGGCTGGTGGCTCTTACAGATTCGCCCATGATCCTCTTCACAGCAGATAGAATCCCTTCTGCAGCCCAGCGTTGACCGTATCCATATCTCTCCTTCCACTTCTCATAGCCTAGCTTTCTGCGTTCTCGAACGCATTTGGCTCTGTAGGGAGAGCCTCTAGCTCTCGTGCTTGCATTCTCTCTCGTCTTTATGCCTGATTCTATTCCCTTCTGCCTCAATAAATTGAAGTTATCCTTGGCATCGTAGCCACCATCAGCCAGGACACGCTTGATCTTATCTTTGCCGAGGTTGTCCTCGGCCTTCTCAACGAGATCCTTGAACTTCTTGCTGTCACCTGTGTGTTCATTCGTTACCTCCAGGGCTAAGACCTGCCTCCTCTTCACATCCACTGCTATATGGACCTTGATCCTTCCCCTGCATCTCTTCCATCTTTCTCTCATCCACTCTCCACGATTGGTCACCTTCACTCCAGAGGAGTCCAAGGCGATGATCACAGGCTCGCTTGGTGGGATGTCATCGATCTGGAGCTCAAGCTCTGCTATCCGCTTGAACAATGTCGTATAGTCTGCTGCCTTGAGCTCGCCCACAAATTTTGAGAGCTTCCTGAGGAAGCCCTCCATCTGCCTGTACGGCAGATAGAATAGTATGTGGACGAAGGCCATGAACCGAACAAACGTCTCAGGATACTCATAAGGTCTTCCTCTCTTGTCCCTGTTCATCTTGCTTACTTCCCTGTCCCAGTTCCTCAGGAAATCCAGGTCAAGATAGAGCTCTCCTCTCCTGACAAGCCTCTCATTATATTCGGCCCAGTTCCTATCATCCACATATTTCTGTCTGATCCCATCCCCTGTCATACCTATCCCTCGTTATATGTAACGAGTGTGAACAGTTTACAAGAATTAAAAACTTTCATTTATTCAACACAACACCAAGAACGATATGTTTTTATATAGTACGCTCCTAAAGTCCTTTCAAGAATATCTTTCTAAGAAGGGGATAGGGAGGTAAAATGAAAAGAAAGACTTCAGTGATAATCCTAACAGCGATTTTAGTGCTTTTAGTTTTTGCAGTATTCGCAATGCCGGTGAGTGCTCAATCGGTAACTCTAGACTATCCGACTGATGATACCATCATCTCAAGTGTTTCATATCTCAATGCCACGGTGGCGGGTTTTACTGATTTTAATGGAAATGTCACCTTCTACTATTCGTTGGACAATTCGACTTGGACATTTATATGTAACAGTACTACAGGTGGTGGTCCATTTAGTGAGACCTGGGACACGACACAGGTGCCAGACGATGTGTACTTCCTCAATGTTACTGCATTAAATGCGTCAGATTTAGTAGCTGCCTATAACTTCAGTGCAAACATAACGGTCGATAATGCAAAATGGGTGAACATCACCAGTCCAGTTAATATTACTGTCATCACAAACGCCACAAGCTTCAAAACCGTTATAAATCTCAATGCCACGACCCATAATGCCACAGCTTTCAGCAAGGTCCAGAATGCGACGTTCTGGAACTCGACGGATGGTGTGAACTGGGTGGAGATTGGTATCAATGATACGTCTGGCAACTACACACATTTCAATCTGAGCAAGAGCATAACGACATGGCCGAATGAAACGTACTTCATCAAGGTCGTCACGAACGATGGACTGGAAAACGTGAGCGAGAACATAATTATCGATAATGCACTACCGACTATAACTGTTGGAAGCTCAGCAGGCACGTATACATATTTGGAATCAACGACGATCTCTGGAACAGCATATGGAACTGGTTCGAACATAACGAAAATTACGCTCGATGGAGTTGTATTTACAGGTAACTTATCTGCAGATACAGCTGATCAAAGGAATAGAACGTATTCGAAATCGTTTAGTCTGACTATTGGGAGTAACACCTTCACGGTCATTGCAACCGACGCAGCAGGCAACTCTAAAACTGAGACGATAACAGTCTTTAGATACACATCTGCTGCACCTACGTATGGCTCGCAGCTGACTGTGAGGGAGGTCAATCAGAGCACTGATGCTGGTGGTATTAGCACTCACATCTTCGATATAAAGAACATTGGAAGTGTGCAAGACACATTCATGATAGAAGCAACTAGCACAGGCAACGTGACGCTCAAGTTAGAGGAAACAGGTGTTCCTACTACTGCGGACTTTGCATCCAGTGCTCAGCTGAGCATGACCCTCTATGAAGCCCAGGAAAAGGAGTTCAAGCTATACTCGACATCTGATGAGGCAAACACGTATTCGATAAACGTTGTGGCAACTTCCCAAGGTGATACCACAAAGAAGAGTTCTGTGTTGGTTAATTCAGAATTCATATCCATTGCACCAACGCCTACACCAACGCCCACTGTGACGCCTACACCCACACCAACTCCAGCAGTAACGCCAACACCGACACCGTATGTATATCCAACGCCCACACCAACACCATATGTATATCCAACACCTACGCCTGTACCAACGCCATCGCCACCAGTACCAGGCTTTGAGGCAGTATTCGCAATTCTTACGATAGCAGCGGTAGCATATCTGGTCAGACGAAGAGAAGAGTAAGCAAAAACGAAGGGAGAAATCCCTTCTACAAATTTTTATCTTATTTTGTGAGACTTGGATGGTTCAAAAATAAGTTCCCTATTATATTTAACTCCAAAACGTTCTAAAATTTTCTTAAGCTCCTCACTTTCAGTTTCATTTACCAAAATCACATTTTTTGCCTTTTTTTCCATCAACCCAGCAAGTTTTAGTGCTCTATTAAATCTGACCATTTCTGATCTGGTTTTACCTGAAAGAGCATAGGAATAGAGAATTTTTCGCTCAAGATCTAAGGGGTAATGTTTTCCATAAAGAACAATCCCCTCATTTATTATTGCTTGTCTCATGCTAGGATCTATTTTTTGGATGTCTCCGGTGATTGCAAACTGAAATTCCCAAGTTTGTTCTCCTTTTTCTGATAGCTCATCTACAACTTCATTTCCTATCCTTATGATCTCTGAAAGGTGTTTGGTTTCTGGATCCCTCTCTTCGAAAAGCAAAAGCATGTCAATGTCAGATCTAGCATCATATTCGTTTCTTGCAAAAGACCCGAACATAATGACTTGCTTCAGAGTCTCAAATTCATTCACAGCTATCTTTAAAAATCCAAACACTTGGCTAGGTATCATGATAACCACACAAAATTTTTAGCTTGTCCAATATCTCTTCAGACCTTTTTAGAGCCTCTCCGTTCTTTTTAGACCCATAAACCCTACTTGCCCTAATGGTTTTCAGCTCATCATAAAGAGTTCTTATCTCAGAAGCGTGCTCCAAAACTGGATGCTCTTTTAAAAATCGTACAAGCTTATCAAAGTTTTGTTGATGAAGATCTTTCTGAGCAAGGGCCGCATTGATTAGGTGCCCAGCAGCAGCTCGATAATCATCTAAAATTGATTCAGCAACATCTTCTAATGGAATTTCTCTCTCTTTTATCGACGTAATTCTGGCTCTAAATTTATCCATATGGGTTTGTTCATCCATGTTTAATAGTAAACAATATACATACATAAAGCTTTCTCTGTTTACAAGTAAAAAATTATATGCGATTTACTTTTAAACATAAAATGGAAACTTAGGCTTTATTGTTTACAAGTAAAAAAGAGTGAATGACATCACTCCAACATCATGATTTGAGGCAGTATTCGCAATTCTTACGATAGCAGCGGTAGCATATCTGATCAGGAGAAGAGAAGAGTAAGCAAAAACGAAGGGAGAAATCCCTTCTTTCTAATTTTACTTTTTATCGAGATAACAAGATATCCTCGGCTTTATCTAAGAATTCCTTTGCTAAGTTTATAGCAGTCTCCGCTTCGCTAGCTGAGATGATCCCTTCTTCATCATAGACTACTTTATGCCTTTTCTTCCGCGTCTTGTCAAGGAAGTAGATAAGTCGATCCGTCAACTCCATTCCAAACCTCTCATGCAAAAATCTCATCACACCAACGTGCTCGTACCTTCCAATGGGTCTATAGCCCTCGCTAAACATCAATGCCCTTCCAGCTTGCAACATCGCATTGTAAGCGATAGCTAGAGCCCAATCAAAATTTTTATTCATAAAATTATTTCTAGCTGTTTTGAGATCTCTTCTCGCAAGCGACATCTTTTTCTTGGCTTGTCTCGAGTCTTTTTCGATCTTCTCAATTATTCTTTCAGTCAAGAGCCTTTCTAAACTCATCTAGGTCCCCTATTATATTTATCACAGGGTTTTTGATTATATCCATCAAAAGGTGATGTTTCTTATTGGCTTTTTCTCTGAATTCGTTCCCTGACCATATGATATAATTGATTTCTCTTCCAGTTTTTCCCTCAACCTCTCGTATGACCTCTATCAATTCTTCTTCTCTGACTGAGCCTATTACTAAGAGGTCAATATCACTCTCTTTACTTTCCCTCCCCTTAGCAAAAGAGCCATAGATCAAGGCGTGTTTTATTTCTCCTAACTTTCGTAAATTTTTTCTGATGAACTCTCCTAAACTTTCTGTTTTGAGAAAAATCGACTTCAATTCCTCAAATATCGGTGAATTTTTGTTGATCTTAAATAAAATCATGTTTCCTCTTTTTCTCTGGAGGATTAGATTAAGCTCCTGCAAGTTCTCTAATTCTTTTTTAACATAAGCCGGGCTAATTCCTACTCTCTTGGCGGTCTCCCTCAAGTAAAATTCTGAGTCTGCATTGAGTATCAAAAGTTCCAGGATTTTCACCCTTGTTTTGGAAGTCAGTAATTTTTCAAGCATGTTAATATTTTATGAACAATCATATACAAAAAGTTAACGATTATAGAACATTTGCGACGCCAAAGGTGCCAGGCTTTGAGGCAGTATTCGCAATTCTTACGATAGCAGCGGTCGCATATCTGATCAGACGAAGAGAAGAGTAAGCAAAAACGAAGGGAGAAATCCCTTCTTCTAAATTTTTTATTTTGATTTCTAGAAATTAGATCCTAATATCTAGCTATCGAGACATCGTTATTGAGAATTTTCTGATCCAGCTGTTATGCACTGACCACAGCTCTGTAGACCAATTCTTGATGCGGCTTGATCCTCTTTGCAGCCACCTTATCAACAACCGTTTCGATATACTCATCAACATCTGCTGGAAGATATTCTGCACCGCACTGGATGCAAATATCAGCTGGCAGATTTTCTATTGCTATCAAACCTTCATCAGATTCTGTTATGAATTTTGTCCTCCCCTTCTGCATTTTCCCCCCGCAATCTGGACAAATTTTCAGTCTAGGCATTTTCATCTCCTCCTCTTGTAACCAATCCATTTTTCGGGCTCTGGTTCATATACCGTTATTATTGCGATTACATCTTCATCGACACCAACCACAACGTGAATCGGTCGGTCCTTTAGCGTTCTCCCATATATCAGATAACTTGGCAACGGCTTGTCATCAAGATGTTCTTCTATTATCTCGCCGTTTGCTATAGCCTCTTTAACTTCACCTATCTTAATCTTTCTTTCTATCATCCGTTTCCTTGTATGTAATTTAACTACGTAGTCCCCACGTTTGATCAAATTCCTGATGTGGTTAAGCATGTGTTGATCCTCATTAGTATTAAATCCGACCTGTCAGAAGCTTGCTTGCATAAATGTCTAACTGATTTATAACTTTTTAGTTTGGACCAACGCCACCAGGCTTTGAGGCAGTATTCGCAATTCTTACGATAGCAGCAGTCGCATATCTGATCAGGCGAAGGGAAGAGTAAGCAGTGAAACTCAAATGAAGGGAGAAATCCCTTCTACCAATTTTTATCTCGTTTTTGATCGTTTAAGTAGGGTTTATATAGTATTTTCATCATCGTTGTAATGAAATACATGTTTAGGTTGGGGGCAAGATCATGGTAAGCAAGGAACTGAGGAACCTGTTAGGTAAGATAGAAAAATACAGGGGAGAGCATGTAGTTGTAGTTGAGGATGAGATAGTGACGGTCGAGAACGAGGAAGAGCTCGAAAAGGCGGTCGATAAATTTGAAAAGAAATATCCTGACAAGGTTCCGCTTATCACGTATGTGCCAAAGAGGGGGGTTCTGGTCCTTTGATAAAATTCACATATGAGAGGCAGGAGTCAAAGGTGTTTGGCACGATATGTCGCCCTATTGCAGAGGTGTTCTTCAGAAAGAGAGATACAGATAGATGGGTCAAAATGTCCCTGATAATCGATAGTGGAGCAGACGTGACATTATTGCCAAAGATGTATGCTAGAACACTCGGCATTGACATAAATGAGTGCGAGGAACAAGAAACTAGAGGGGTAGGAGGATCTGTAAAGATATACCTATGCGATAAACTTCAAGCAAGACTTAATGGTACAAGACTACAGGCAAAAGTTGGATTCGTGGATACAGCCGATCTCCCACCCCTACTGGGGAGAATAGATTTCTTTGACTTCTTTGAGATATGTTTCAGGAAACGTGAGATCGTGTTTGAGCAAGCTTCTTGACTTTTAGAGTGGGGTCAACACCACTAGGCTTTGAGGCAGTATTCGCAATTCTTACGATAGCAGCAGTCGCATATCTGATCAGGCGAAGAGAAGGAAACCAAAAACGAAGGGAGAGATCCCTTCTCCAAATTTTTTGTTTTGATTTTTACTATTGACCTTGAAATCCAGATGAGTGTAAGGTATTTATGCCCGAAGACTCATTAAATCTAAAAAGGTGAGATGGATGAAAGAGGAATTAAAATGGTTTGCCTCATTTCCAGAGGGACTAAAGAAATTTAGGGGCAAGCACGTTGCCATACTCAAAAACAAGATCATCGCATCTGGAGACAATGCAATCGAAGTGCTAGAGAAAGCCAGAAGATCATATCCAAAGGCGAAACCAGTCTTGGCTTTTGTTCCAAAGGAAGAGACGTTGATACTATCAGATGTGGTCTGATGAAATTTCCATACCAAAAAGAGGTCTCGGAGTTATTTGGGGAGATTTTTAGACCTATCGTCGAGTTTGAAATAGAAACTAAGATTGGCTGGATATCAGTTTTGGGTTATATCGATTCTGGAGCAGATGTCACCTTGCTGCCAAGATCGTTCATAAGTCCTTTGGGAATCAAAGTTGAGGAGGAGGAAATCAAAGAGGTGCGAGGAATTGGAGAGGGGAAAGTTCCGATCATAATAAAACAAGTCAAAATGAAGCTCGGAAACAAAAATTTCGACGCAAAGGTCGCTATTGCCTTAATTGAGGATATTCCTTATATCCTGGGAAGAGAAGACGTCTTCGATCAATTCAAGATCTGTTTTGATCAGAGGAAAAAGATCGTTCACTTTGAGGTAACGAGGTAACTTAACATATCTGGTGCTCAGACGAAGAGAAGAGTAAGCAAAAATGAAGGGAGAAATCCCTTCTTTCTATATTTTTATTTTTTGTTTGTTTTTGACCCTTTAATCACGATAAACTTAAATAGTTGCAATTAGATTATACTACTTGTGTTTCAACAATTTATCGATAGAACAGACGAGCTAAGAATCTTGGAAAATCGCTATGAAAGTAACAGACCGGAGTTTGTCATAATCTATGGAAGAAGAAGGGTTGGGAAAACTGAGTTGGTGTTGAACTTCATAAAAAATAAACCGAACGTGTACTTTTTAGCGGAAGAAAGGCAGGACGCGGAAAACTTAAGGGAAATGCAAGAAATGATGGGAGAATTCATAGGCGATGACGAATTTAAATTAATAAGGTTTGACAACTGGGTCGATTTATTCAAGGGGTTTTTAAAAAGGGCTGAAAAGAGATCGGTAATCGTCATAGATGAATTTCCATATCTTACCAAAAAGAATCCAGCCATTCCATCTGAATTCCAAAAGATATGGGATTTGTATCTGAGCAAGTCAAACATGGTTCTAATTCTGATAGGCTCTTCTATCAGTATGATGGAGGGATTGTTAGGTCGAAAATCGCCCTTGTATGGTAGAAGGACGGGCCAGTTGGAAATAAAACCAATTGATATTTTTGAGATTAAAGAATTTCTCCCAAAATACAGCATAGAGGATCATATCAATGTCTACTCTTGTGTAGATGGGATACCCCTTTATTTAAAGCAATTTAGTGATAAGTTACCATTCTACGAGAACATAAAACGCGTTTTCTTGAATCGGGATGCTTTGCTTTACAGTGAAGCAGAGATATTACTAAAACAGGAGTTCAGAGAACCCGCAAACTACTTTTCAATTTTAAGGGCGTTATCGTTTGGTTATACAAGACACAACAAAATCGTCGATTATACGGGTCTCGACAAGACGATCATCTCCAAGTATATACAAAACTTAGAGCGGATAAAAATAATAAGGAGAGAGTATCCTGTCACGGAGAGGAAAGAGAAGCGAAAAAACGCAAGGTATACCTTTACAGACAATTATTTCAGGTTCTGGTTTAGGTTTGTCTACCCCAACAAGACGCTTATAGAAAAAGGTGAAGCAGACCAGGTAATCATGGCGATAAAACAGGATTATACTTCGTATCTAGGTCGTATTTTTGAAGATATTGGGAGAGAGCTCTTATGGAAGGTTAGACCATTTCAGTTTACAAAAATTGGTAGATGGTGGCATAAGGATAAAGAGATTGATTTAGTTGGAATAAGTGAGCAGGCGAGAGAAATTGGCTTTTTCGAAGTCAAATGGAAATCGTTGAGCAAGAGAGAATCTCTGAGAATTCTCACAGAATTAAAGGAAAGGTCAACGCTCGTCGACTGGGCTAGAAAAAAGGAATACTTCGGTTTAATCGCTAAAAATATCGAAAGCAAGGATGAATTGAGAGAGCAGGGATATTTAGCCTATGAGTTGGGGGATTTTTAGTGCCTCACCGACACCAGGCTTTGAGGCAATCTTTGCCATCGTAGGATTGCTTGCAGTCGCATATCTGATCAGGCGAAGAGAAGGAAACCAAAAACGAAGGGAGAAATCCCTTCTTCTAAATTTTTTGATTATCTAGAAACACCTACCATTTATCATTCGTAAGCCTTAAGAGTGATAAGTAAAACATATTTTACGTGGTGATATCATGGAAGTCGAAACAACTAAGATCTCTCCAAAGGGCCAAGTGGTAATACCAAGCAGAATCAGACGTGAGCTTGGCATTCAAAATGGGGACCGATTCCTCGTTTTCGGCAAAAACAACACCGTGATCTTCAAGAAAATAGAGAAAGCAGTAATAGAGAAAACCTTTGATGAAATTGTAGAGCCAATAAGAAAGAGAATCAAGGAACTGAGAATATCGAGAGAGGATGTTGACAGAATAATTCATGAGATCAGGTCAGAAAAGAGGTAAAAGGGATGAAGATCGTCCTTGACACCAACGTCCTGATCTCGGCGACCTTTTGGAAAGGCAACGAATCCAAAATAATAAAGAAAGCGGAAAATGGCGAGATACAAATATTCACCAGTTTTGGCATCCTAGACGAATTTGAAGATGTTTTGTTGAGAGATAAGTTTGAATTGAAAATAGATGAAATGGGCAAAACAGTTGAAGAGATCATAGAGAAACTAGTGTCTATTGCGATAGTAGTAGAGCCGAAAAAGGTGGTGGATGTAGTGAGACACGATCCCGATGACAATAAAATTTTAGAATGTGCCATCGAAGCAGAAGCCGATTATATCATCTCTGGTGACAGACATCTGCTCGATCTGAAAGAATTTGAACATATAAAAATAATACGAGCATGGCGATTATTAGAAATACTTGATAAAAAGATTTGAAGTTTAGGGCAATCGTTGGACTCCTAGCAGTCGCATATCTGATCAGATAAAGAGAAGAGTGAGCAAAAATGAAGGGAGAAATCCCTTCTTTAAATTTTTTGTCTCCTGGATGAGATATATCATCAGGGTAGTATTCGCAATTCTTAATTACATCTGCATCCTATGATACAACGGGATGTTGAGCATCGCAATCGCAGGGAAGCCAAACTCAGGCAAATCGACGTTTTTCAAGGCAGCAACGCTGGTAGATGTGGCAATAGCTTCATATCCATTCACCACGATCGATGCCAATCACGGGATCTCACATGTACGAACGAAATGTCCATGCAAGGAACTTGGTGTTCATTGCGACAATTGCATCGATGGGAACAGGTTCGTCCCTGTCGAATTCATAGATGTCGCTGGTCTGGTTCCAGATGCTCATCTTGGAAGAGGTCTGGGCAACGCATTCTTGGACCAGTTGCGCCAAGCCCAAGCCGTCATACACATGGTGGACGCCTCAGGGGGAACGGATGCAGAGGGCAATCCTGTGGAGATAGGAATGCACGATCCCATCGGCGATGTACAGTTCTTGGAAAGGGAAATGACGATGTGGCTTTTTGGCATCATCAAGCGCAACTGGAGCCGACTGGTGCGTAGAATTCAGTCCACAAAGCTCGAGCACGTTTTCGCAGAGCAACTGATGGGTGCAGGTGCGGACGAAACAAGGATCAGAGAGGCATTGCATAACGCCTCCCTAGGGGACAAGCCAGCATCATGGTCAGACGAAGATCTGGTGCGCCTAGCAGACGAGATCAGAAAGACCACTAAGCCGATGATCATCGCAGCGAACAAGGTCGACATCGCTCCAAAAGAAAACGTCCAAAAACTTCGTTCGTTGGAAAGCTATATAGTGGTTCCCACGAGCTCGGAGGCGGAACTGGCGCTCAGAATGGGTGAAAAAAGTGGATTGCTAAGGTACATTCCTGGCGATCCCGATTTTGATGTCATGGGTAAACCGTCTCCAGCTCAAAAAGAGGGTCTAGAGCGCATACGATCCTTACTAGAGCAATATGGTAGCACAGGCGTCCAAGAGTGTGTGAACAGTGCGGTCTTCAAACTGCTGGACTCCATCGTGGTCTATCCAGTGGAGGACGAGAACAAGTTCTCAGATAAAGATGGGAGAGTGTTGCCAGATGCCTTCTTGATGAAGAAAGGAGAGACAGCACACGAGCTTGCATATCAAGTCCACACCGACCTGGGGGAGGGCTTCTTATATGCCATAGATGCCAGAACGAAGCGCAGGATCAGCGAAAAACACGTTCTGGAAGATGGGGATATCGTTAAGATCGTTTCTGCTAGATAAGTAGGAGGAATCGAAAATGAAGAAAGTACGGGATGTTATGACCAGAGGTGTTGTGACCGTCCGCTTGGATACATCTGCCAAGGAGGTTGCAGAGGTTCTGATAGAGAACAACATTTCTGGTGTCGTGGTGGTCAACAGCATGGGAGAGGCATGGGGAGTGGTCACTGAGACAGATCTGGTAAAGTGCTATGCAGAGGGAAAAATCGACGTAGTGGCTGAGGATATCATGTCGCCTCAAACGCTTGCCGTGGACCCAGAGACGAGCCTTAAAGATGCAGCAGCTTTCATGCATTCTCACCAAATCCATCGGGCATTCGTGATGTCTGCTAGAAGCGCATACGTGACCAAAAGCGTTCCAATCGGCGTTATTTCAGCAACGGACATAGCTCGTGAGCTGGCAGGCATGGAATAGCGAGAAAACTTTATTAACATCGGGGGAGCATTTGCAAGACCTATGGCAAGATCATTTTACTCATACATACGAGATGCCTACAAAAAGCCACACGAGACGTATGTGGACGAGCTGATGTGGCAAAGGCTCCAAGCATGGCGGAGAGAGCCCACTGTAAAAAGAATTGAGCGCCCTACTAGGTTAGATAGAGCCAGAGCGCTGGGATACAAAGCCAAACAAGGCATGATTCTGGCAAGAGTCAAAGTCCGCAGAGGAGGAAGACGAAAATCTCGCTTCAGGGCTGGAAGAAGAACTGCACACATGGGTACAAAGAAGATCACACCCGATAAATCCATTCAAAGAATTGCGGAAGAGCGCGCATCGCGCAAACATCCAAATTTAGAAGTGCTGAATTCATACTGGGTTGGCGAGGATGGCAAAAGCAAGTGGTATGAGGTAATACTTATAGATCGCAATCATCCCTCCATCCAGAGCGATCCTGAGTTAAGGTGGATTTGCGATTCATCGCACAGAGGACGTGCCTTCAGAGGCAAGACCGGTAAAAAAGGTCAAGGCAAATGATTCATCATATCCTGCTTAGAACGTTTGCACATGCAACAGAGGATGTGTCGAGGGTGAAAGCCGCTCTCAAATTACTCTTACCGGAGGATAGTGAAATTAAGAGCACAAGGATGGAAGGTCACTTTGGAAATCCAATTACGATCTTGGAGGCGAAGTTGGAGAAAAGACATTATAAGTCATTTCTCGATGTTTTGGGGAACTTGTCCAAAGCTGAACTGCTGCAAATGAGGGATGAACTAAAACGACACGTTGATGATGACTGCAACTTCTATGTCAGATTTGACAAGCAGGCAGCATATGAAGGCGATGTTAGGCTAGCTCAAACTGAGGACTCAGTTGCGGTCAAAATGAAAATCATGTCCTATCCAGCGCGTCGAGAAAATGCCGTTAAGCTCATGGAGAGATTATTGGATGCTCAATTACTATGATCTCAATGTGCATGCTCTTCCAGAGGGTGCGGACCCACCTAGTATATTGAGCTCAGTGGCGAAAAGATATGGATATGCCGCCATAGCGATCACAAATCATTCGAATTTCTGGAGTGAGGTTACCGCTGAGGGAATCATCAGTGGCGTCGAGATCGTGGCTGATGGAATCTCAGAGTTAAAGGAAAAGATCAAGAATTACCGCCCCAAGGTGGACGTGCTACTCGTTCACGGTGGCGATCCAAAGATCAACAGGGCTGCCGTTGAAAGCTCAGATGTAGATGTTCTGGCACATCCTTTCCACGAATTCAACCATGTACTGGCCAAATCTGCTGCTGAGAACGAAGTTGCCATTGAGTTCAATCTTGATGCGCTCATATATGCCAGAGGTGTTTCTAGAGTGAGAGCCCTTTCTGCTTTTCAAATAAATCTGAAGCTGGCAAGAAAATTTGGCGTTCCAACGGTGCTCACCAGTGGTGCCAGGTCCCAATACGACTTAAGGGCGCCGAGGGAGATGATCGCATTGGCTAGCTTGTTTGGAATGAGTGAAGCTGAAGCGATCGGGGCGCTAAGCAAGACGCCATGGAGCATCATCCTACGCAATAAGAAAAAAGCAAGGGCGTGGAGTTACTATGAAACCTCTACCATCCTCGATGCGTGAAAGAAAAAGGTATATCGTGTTCGAGGTTCTGTCTACGGAAAAGATAGATCGGAGTGAGCTGATCGATGAACTATGGTCATCTGCATCCTCGCTTCTAGGAGACGTTGGCGCCGCCTCATGTAATCTATGGATGCTCGATTTTGACGGGAGGAGGGGAATCCTGAGATGTGCTCATGATAAGACAGCTATGGTGAGAGCAGTACTTGCGACGATCAATCGTGTTCATGGAATAAGGGTGGGCATTCACGTCCTAGGAATATCAGGAACGGTGAAAAGCGCAACAGAAAAGTTTATGCGACAAGGAGATATACCCAGAGATACCATAGATTAATCTAATTCCGTGTGATGAAAGTATTTCTGGAAGTGATGTATGATGATGGTACCCCAAATGGCTTATGACAGGGCTATAACGGTTTTCAGCCCAGATGGACGACTGTTCCAAGTGGAATATGCAAGGGAAGCGGTGAAAAGAGGAACGACAGCTGTGGGCGTGAAATCGAGAGAAGGAGTTGCGCTCTTGGTCGACAAAAGGATCACGAGCAGACTGCTTGAGCCACCGTCCGTAGAGAAGATATTCCAGGTCGATGATCATATAGGTGCAGCTGCATCTGGTCTGGTAGCAGATGCTAGGGTGTTGATCGATCGAGGGCGTATAGAGGCTCAGATAAACAGGGTGGTCTATGATGAATCAATCGGTGTGGAGGCTCTGGCCAAGAAGGTTTGCGATCACATGCAGACTTATACCCAGTTTGGTGGTGTCCGTCCATATGGGACCGCGCTGCTCATCGCGGGCATCAATGGCGATTCTATCCGGCTTTTCGAGACGGATCCATCTGGCACATTACTGGAGTACAAGGCGACCGGGATAGGAGATGGAAGAAGCACTGCCATAGAGGTCTTCGAGAAGCAATATAGGGATGATCTTGACCTTAACGAGGCCATACTATTGGGGCTTGAGGCACTATATAAGGTGACAGAAGGAAAAATCGATGCTCAGACGGTAGAGGTCTGCGTTATCGAATTAAAGACCAAGTTGTTCAAAAAATTGACATCAGAAGAGGTGCACGGTTATGTCCAGCAAATTCTCGATAGACATTCTAAAAAATAGGCGGTTTCCATGGTCACCCTTGACGAAGCCGTAGTTGCAAGATACAAAACTCATGGAGTGCATTTCGAAATTTTAGTCGATCCAGAGGTGGCGTTATCGCTAAGAAGAGGCGATGATGTGAGCATCGAGGAAATATTGGCTGTAGAGGACGTATTTGAGGATGCATCTAGGGGAGAAAGAGTTGCAGAGGATGAACTGATGAGGGTCTTTGGCACCACTGATGTGTACACGATAGCAAAAGAGATCATCGCGCATGGAGAGCTCCAGCTCACATCTGAGCAGAGGAGAAGGATGCAAGACAACAAACGTAAGCGGGTGATCAGTACGATCGCAAGGAACGCATTTAATCCCCAAACGGGCGCTCCACACCCCCCCTCTAGAATAGAAAAAGCAATGGAAGAGGCTGGTGTCCATATCGATCCATTTAAGAGCGATGACGAAATGGTCAGCGAAGTTATGAAAAAAATCCGACCGATCATACCCATTCGTTTCGAGGAAGTGAGCATAGCTGTCAAGATCCCAGCTGAGTATACTGCCAAATCTTATGGCGAAATCCAGAGCTTTGGACACTTGGTAAAGGAAGAATGGCAAAGTGATGGGTCATGGATGGCGCTCATAAAAATTCCTGCTGGCATACAAGATGAGTTCTACGCCTTGGTAAATCGTCTCACAAAGGGCGAGGCTGAGACCAAATTGGTGAGGCAAGCATGAAACTGGTCATTCCTGGTGACATACTTTCTGACGATGTCAAGCGGGCAGGAGAGGGCACATATGTTGCAAGCGGGAAGGTATACGCCTCGATATATGGGATCTTAGATCAAAAAGAGTTAAGGGTGATTCCGCTCTCTGGAAAATATATGCCATATACTGGTGATACTGTGATCGGAAAAGTGGTGGACATAATCTTTTCGAACTGGATCGTTGACATCAACTCGCCATACGAAGCGCTTCTGCATATCTCAGAACACCCAGAGCGGATAGATCCATGTGATATGGATCGGTGTCTTGAGATAGGCGATCTGATCATTGCAAGGGTAAAGGACGTAGATGCGACCATGAGGGTCGAACTCACGTTGGAAAAGTTCAGGCCACTAAGAAGTGGCAGAGTAATCGAGATCTCTCACACCAGAATTCCCAGGGTGATAGGGCGGGGAGGATCCATGATCAATTTGCTAAAAAAAGAGCTGGATTGCAGCATATTCGTCGGTCAAAACGGACGGATCTGGATCAATGGCAAGGAGGATGACATAGATCTAGCCATCCAGACGCTGTTGAAAATAGAGCGAGAGGCGCATACGCCTGGACTGACCGATAGGATCAGAGAACTGATAGAGAGGTCAAAAAAGAGAGGATAGAATATGAGTGACAAGCCCAAAAAACTTATAGAGAAAGGAAAACGGCTCGATGGGAGAAAGGTAGACGAGCTTAGACCCATCAAGATGGAGGCAGGCGTTCTAAAGCGAGCAGATGGTTCGTGTTACATGGAACTCGGTGGGAATAAGGTAATTGCCGCAGTATATGGACCTAGGGCAGTACATCCACGCCATCTTCAGGAAGCTACCCAGGTGATCATACGCTATCGATACGATATGGCATCTTTCTCTGTGGAAGATAGAAAAAGACCTGGGCCAGATCGTAGATCTGTAGAAATATCCAAGGTGAGCCGAGAGGCAATAGAGCCCAGCATCATCAAAGAATATTTTCCTAGATCGACGATAGACATCTTTGTGGAAATATTACAAGCGGATGCAGGCACCAGGACCGTGGGAATCAATGCTGCATCAGTTGCGTTGGCAGACGCTGGCATTCCAATGCGAGGGCTCGTGTCCTCCTGCGCGGTCGGAAAAGTAGATGGACAGATCGTTCTCGATCTGACGGGTGAGGAAGACAATTATGGGGAGGCAGATATGCCAATTGCGATGACACAAGACGGCAAGATTACCCTATTGCAAATGGATGGTCACTTGACCAAAGAAGAATTTGCCCTGGCAATCGAGTTGGCTAAACAAGGCTGCAAGGCAATCTATGAAGTGCAGCGAAATGCATTGGTTGCAAAATACAAAGGTGGTAGTTATGTCTGATGACATAATCGCAGAGATCAGGAGGGATTATATCTACAATCTTGCAAAGAAGGGTGAGCGAGTGGACGGGAGGGCATTTGATGAATATCGACAAATAGAGGTTGAGACCAGGCTTATAGATAGAGCAGAAGGCTCAGCAAAAGTTAAAATCGGGAATACTCAAGTGCTCGTGGGCATAAAGATCCAGCCTGGAGAGCCGTTCCCAGATACACCTGACCAAGGTGCGATCATCACAAATGTGGAGTTGGCTCCGCTCGCATCGCCTTCCTTTGAGCCAGGTCCGCCAGATGAGAGCGCTACAGAACTAGCAAGAGTTGTGGATCGTGGCGTTCGTGAGTCGGGTGCGATAGATTTGGCAAAGCTGTGCATTGAGAAGGGCGAGAACATTTGGATGGTCTTCATCGATGTGTACGTGCTTGACCATGATGGGAATCTAATGGATGCATCAGCGCTAGGAGCGATCGCAGCTTTGTTAAATGCAGAGCTTCCAAATGAAAGATACGAGCTGGGTAAAGACGCTCCATTACCAATAGACGATCTTCCAGTTGCCGTCACAGCTGCGGAGATAAATGGAGAGATCATGCTCGACCCGAGTTTGGATGAAGAATTAATTGCATCCACTCAGCTCACGGTCATCACAAGCAAAGACGGCTCCTTGGCGGGAATGCAAAAAAGTGGGGTCGGCATGCTGACATTTGATCAGATCCATCATATCATAGATATTGCATCTAAAAAGGCAAAAGAGATAAGAGAGAAATACCTGGAGACTAGTTGATGGTCAGATCAGGAAAGAAGGGGCGAAAGACCAGATCGGCAGGGCGCTTTGGTCCTAGATATGGGCGAAGAGTTAGGAAGGCAGTAGCATCCATAGAGGAGCTCATGCGCTCATCGCATGAATGTCCACAATGCCGCACGACATCTGTATCTCGCGTGGGCACGGGCATTTGGTATTGCTCGAAATGCAAAACAACGTTCGCTGGTGGCACCTATGTCCCGCAAACCTCCATGGGAAAATCCTTCCACAAAGAAGAGGAATAGTCAGTGGCGTACAAATGTGCTAGGTGTAAACGGGCAGTAGAGGTCGACTATGAGTATGGTGGAGTTAGGTGTCCGTATTGTGGACATCGGGTGCTTTTAAAAGAGCGCCCCACAGTCATCAAACGAGTTAAAGCCAGATGATATATGGTGAGTTCGAGATCGAGCTGGAACATGCAGACATCGTCTATAACTCGCTACTCCCTGAGCTAAGAAATACGCTTTCTCAAAGATCCAATATCAGTTTGGCTCTTGAGGGGGATACGATCAAGCTTAAGGTGGAAGCAGACGATATAGTATCTCTTAGGGCGGCACTAAACACATGGCTGAGACTGGTCAAGATCGCATATGACATGGTTGTGATAAAATGAGCACTGAATTACCTCCCCAGATTCAACATCAGTTGGCACAGTTGCAACAAATACAGCAACAGGCTCAAGCCATATTTGGGCAGAGAACCCAAGTGGAGATGATGCTAAGAGAGACGGAGCGAGCGCTAGAGGAGTTGGAGAAGTTGGACAAAAATGCAGTGATATACAAAGCCATCGGTGAACTGCTCATCAAGTCAGAAAAAAGCGCAACTCAGGTAGAGTTGGAGGAGAAAAAGGAGACCCTAGAGCTACGGCTCAAAACCCTGGAAAAGCAAGAGAAGCGAATTCAAAAGAGATTCCAAGAATTGCAGGAGCAGCTCCGCCCGCTACTGCGCAAAGAAGGCGAGAAGAAAGGCAGTTAAAATGGAGAAGCTGATAGAAATCATGGAAAAATATGAAGCCTTCTTAAGAAGCCGAGCCAACGTGGTAGGTGTGGGAATTGGCAAAAAATGGGTGGGTGGAAAAGAAACGGATGAAACATGCATAGTGGTCATGGTCGAACGAAAACTTCCTGAGGCGGAGCTTCGGAAAAAAGACATCATACCAAAGAAATTGGGTGACGTCAAGACGGACGTGATCGAGACGGGGATCATCCAAGCCTTGTGAGTTCAGGAGGTACGAGTGGCTGACAGAACGTCACGGCTCCGTCCGATGCCCATGGGCTGCTCCATAGGAAACGTAAAAATAACCGCTGGCACGAGCGGTTGTTTGGTTAGGCGAGGAGATGAGGTATTCATCCTAAGTAATGCCCACGTTTTTACCCCTGATCCCATGGAGGAGACTGAAACACGCGATATAGTCCAACCAGGTCCTTATGATGGTGGCTCTCTCCCAGACGACAAAATCGGCGATCTAACCGACTATATAGCGATCAAGCCCGAAGAGGAAGAGCTCTCTTGTCTCCTAGCTAGATCTATAGCACGTTTTCTCAACAGCGTCTCCAGATTACTAAGGAGAAAGTCTAGGTTTAAGGTTATTACATTGGGCAAAGAAAAAAATAAGGTTGACTGTGCCATAGCAACTCCCCTCTCTCCAGACATCGTCAAAAGAGAAATACTCGGAATCGGCGTTCCCAGAGGAACGGCGGAGGGAAAACTCGGGATGAACATCAAGAAGAGCGGGAGGACCACAGGGCTAACCACAGGGAAAATTCGCCTGCTCAACGCAACCGTGAGGGTTCAATATGGTTCAAAGACGGCAATCTTCGAGGATCAGTTGGTTGCAGAAATCATGTCAAAAGGCGGAGATTCAGGCTCAGCCGTGTTGGATGAGGATAACAGGATCTGTGGATTGCTCTTCGCTGGCTCTGACACTATGAGCATCATAAACAAAATAAGCCATGTGGAAAAACTGCTTAGGGTAGAGGTCACCTGATCACGAGTTGCATCAGTAGTGAAACAAGGATTGAAACTTATTTATATCTATTCTCTCAAGCTAATTACACCCTCAATTCCATCAAAATGGGGATCGCCGGTCAAAACTGTTGAACTGTGAAACCTCGCTGATGCTAGAATGACGCAATCCACTGCACCCATCTTTTTCACCCTCGATTTAATTCTGGAAGCCTCAATGGCGATCTCTCTGGTAACGTCTAGAACCTTTGCATGATGTTCGATGGTCTTAACAAACTCGTCAGCTGTTTTTGCATCTCTGATCTCTTCTATCCTATATCTAATCTCATACAGGTTTAAGACAGAGGTATAAATCTGTCCGGCGTTTTCTTTAAGAACGCTCAATACTTTATTTCCCGCCATAGAACCTTGAAAGAGCTCCAACCATGCAAAACTATCGACCAAAATGCTCATGTCTGACCTCCTCTTCATGCTCTTTCTTAATCTGCTTTAGATCTAGCTCTGGTAGACTTCCAAACAGCTCGTCCAAACTTTTTATGGGCATCAGCTCTATCTTTTCCTTCTTCACGTCTATCTCAAACCTGTTCGTCTTAAAGATCTTCCGAACACGCTTCGGGATGACGATCCTTCCATGTCTATCAACTACCACTACATTTCTTTCTGCCATTTTTATCACTATGGAATATATTAGTTTTTACCATATATAAACATTTTGGCAAAAAAAGTCGATTTCACCATAGTCTGACGATCATCTTTTCCGGAGCATCAGCCTATTTATCGCGCTTACCAATGCCTCAACGGAAGCCATGACGATATCCTCGCGTGCGGATCGTGCAGTCACGATATTGCCCTTCTCGTCCTCTACGCCGATGATCACCTCTGCCAGTGCATCCGATCCACCCGTTATGGCCTCTATCCTAAAGTCCCGCAACTTTATCTTTGCATCCTTGCCCAAGATCGTTTGCACCGCACGCAGAGCAGCATCGACTGGTCCAACGCCGGTTTGGGCGCCAATCTTCGGTTTTCCGCGAACGACTGCTTTTATCGAAGCGGTCGGTGTGACCTTGTTTCCGGTCATGACCGAGACCTCTTCTAGCACGATTGCTTGTTCTCCTTTTGCGACCTCGCCCATGATTACCTCAGCAATGGTATACAGATCTGCATCCGTCACCCTCTTCCCCTTGTCGCCGAGATCCTTGATCCGTTGCATTATCTCAGCAAGTTGCCCATCTGTCGGCTTTAGCCCAGCATCGGTCAGCATTTGTTTTACAGCATGTTTGCCAGCGTGCTTGCCGACCACTATTCGGCGTCTATGCCCAACCATCTCAGGCGTCATCACACCCGGCTCAAACGTATCAGTCCTTATCAAAATGCCATGCGTATGTATCCCAGATTCATGGGAAAATGCATTATCTCCAACGATCGGCATATTTGGGGGAACGCGGATTCCTGATAATCTCTCTACCAATCGTGATGTCTCCACCAAGTGTTTCGTTTGAATGTTCGTTCTCACCTTATAGATCGAGTGCAGGCTCATGACCGTCTCAGCAAGGTCTGCATTTCCAGCTCTCTCTCCCAGACTGTTTACGGTCACCTGCACCTGGCGGGTACCTGCTTCTACCGCCGCTAGAGAATTCGCTACAGCCAGCCCAAAATCGTTATGACAATGCACATCGATGGGGATTTTCACGGTGTCATAGATCTTTTTGATCAGCTCTTTCATGGCTGAAGGAAACATTATGCCGACCGTGTCAGGAACGTTGATCGTATCAGCTCCAGCCTTTTCGACGTCTTGGTAGACCCTGAGCAAGTAATCTACGTCGGTCCTAGTAGCATCCATCGCCGAGAAAAGACACTCTACTCCATGCTCTTTAATATACTCTACCGCACCTATGGCCAATTGCAATACCTCTTCTCTGCTCTTCTCGATCGTGTACTGCATCTGGATATCCGAGGTGGGAATGAAGGTGTGTACTATGTCCACATTGCAATCCAAACATGCGTCGATGTCTTGTTTGGTCACCCTTGCCAATCCGCATATCTTTGCATGCAATCCAGCATCTGCGATCCTCCTCACCGACTTCTTTTCGCCCTTTGATGAAATGGGAAAGCCCGCCTCGATTATGTCAACGCCCAATTTGTCCAGTTGGCGAGCGACGACGAGTTTGTCATCAGCTGTTAATGAAACTCCTGGCGTCTGCTCACCATCTCTAAGCGTCGTATCAAAGATCTGAATGTGTTTGTGCATCATGTTCATTATTAATTGCCTGCTAAATTATAAAGTATTATCTCACCTTGGGTCCGCTCACGATCATAACCCCACATGTCGTTAATCCGATTATCCCACCGATTTCCTCTTTGAACTGAAAAGATCCACCCTCTTCTTGACCACTGGTCCCCAACACAAGTAGGTCACATTCCTTGGTGCATTCATCCAGAGCATTTGCAAGAGAACTTAATGATTTGACGGACGAATCGCAATCTACGTTAAGCTGTGAACAGATGTTTAACATCTCGTTTATGTGTTCCTCAGATACTTCGCCCCCCCTCTCTATCGCTTCACTGAACTCCTCAAAATGACCATGTAATATCTCCAGTACCTTTGAGGGGCGAGGGACAAACACAGACCCCGTCACGTTTGCTATGGTGACTTTACTGCCGTAGTGTTTTGCTAAAAGCGCGGCGATCTGTACAGCTCTCTCTGTGTAGACCTTGTCTAGTATCACATCTAATACCAGTATTACTGGAACCAGGATCTTTTTAGGTGGTTTGGCTGGATATTTCGTTGCGATCGCAGTGCACGAAACCCTTTTTAGCACATCATCTGTAACTGGACCTATCCTGTGTCTGCCTGCCTCAATCTCTCTGGTTCCCAGAAGGACGAGATCACATCCCCCGAATGCGGCCTCGGTAACTATGGCATCGGCTACAGAGTCTGACTTAATTACTTTCGATTCAAACTCCAAGCCAGACTTTTCCACAACTTTTTTGATTTTGTCCAAGTACGCTGAACTGACCGAACTGTTCGATTCTACCATTAATGCCGTGATCTTAGCCCCCTTATCGGCGAGGGCTGTACCTATTTCAGCTGCTTTTTCTGCATTTTTGGGATATGCTGTTGGAATCAGAATTTTCCTAAACATCGCTGGTTACAAATTGGATTGATATACTTTATAACTTTGTGGATAAAACTATAGTCATTGACCGTATATCTTTTATCGGAGCGGAGGCAGATGAACAAAATTCTAGTTGCATATGATGGATCGGAAGACTCGAAGAAGGCGCTGGACCAGGCAGTGGAATTGGCAAAATGCACCACATCCAGCATGGTCATTCTGACGGTAGTGCCATCTGCTACAGGAATGTTTGCCTTTGACGATCTACTTGTCCCAGGAACGTTTAAGAGCAGAGCACTCAAGATGGTACAGGAGGCAGCGAAGCACACCCAAGGCGTTTCTACGACGGGCATCACACGAGAGGGGGACATAGCAGACGAAATTCTGAGAGCATCTGAGGAGCTAGGGTGCGACTTAGTCGTGATTGGACGCAGAGGACTTGGAAAAGTCGAACGATTCTTGCTGGGCAGTGTCGCCGAAAAGGTCATCAAACACTCGTCAAAGCCAGTCTTAATGGTAAGATGACTCATATCGCAATCCTTATTGCACATGATACAATGAGGAGTTATCATGCGTTTACCAGATATACAAGCAAATAGACCAGAAGTCTTGATCAACTTGACAAGGGTGGGCGTTACAGGAGTAAAAAAACTCGTAGAGGTCGCTCGAAAAGGAAAAAGACCGATCATCCTCATCTCAACGTTTGACATCTTCGTCGATTTGCCGCTTGATCGGAAGGGCGCCAATTTATCACGTAACTTTGAGGCGATCGATGAGGTGCTTGAAGAAGCCATTTCCTTGCCAACATACGATATCGAGGAGCTCTGTGGTGTGATCGCACAAAATCTCTTAGATCGACATGAGTACGCATCTAGGGCAGAGATCAAGATGAGGAGCGAATATATAGTGAAACGAAAGACCCCTACTACAAATGTCAGGTGCCAAGAGGTCGTAGACATTTTTGCAGGGGCGGTTGCCACCAGGTCGGATGGGAAGACCAGAAAGACCGTCGGCGTAGAAGTGGTTGGCATGACAACTTGTCCTTGCGTGCAAGAAATCATGCGTGAAAAGGCCCAAGATGAGCTGAAGAAGTTGGACATCTCCTCTGAGAAGATCGAATCATTCCTTGATAAAGTGCCGATGGCCACCCATAACCAACGAGGACGTGGGTTCATTTCCATTGAAGTACACGATGGCTACGAAATTCGGCTTGAGAGACTGGTTGATATCATCGAGAGTTCGATGAGCTCGCAAATCTATGAATTGCTGAAGAGGTCGGATGAAACCTTCATCGTCGAGACCGCGCACAGAAACCCAAGATTTGTGGAGGATTGCGTCAGGACCATGGCACAAAAGATCGTGCATGAATTCAAGGATTTGCCAGATGATTCCATCGTGACGATCAGGCAGACAAATGAGGAAAGCATTCACCAACATAATGCGTTTGCTGAGAGGGTCGCCACATTGGGAGAACTCAGGTCAGAGATGAATTTAGACAACGATTCAAAGAAGATCTAGAATAGAGATCTTGATAGAGAGTCTTAAACTATTTCTGACGGCTTTTTCACTGGAACAAATGGTTTTAGCCTATCAAAATGTCTGTCATCACACACAAATGCATCGATTTTTCCTTTTTTGCTTATGAGCTTGAAGGTGGCGACATGAAATGCATCACCAGCATACAGATTCGTTTCTTTGATCAGCTTTTCCGATTCTGAGATCAGTTCATCTCTAAGTGATAAAAAATGTATTTTATGCGATCGTAAATCCTCCATGTCCACTGTGATGATTTCTTTTGGCTTTCTATCTTTCTTCAAAGCCCTGAGGATCTCAAGAAAACTCCACTTTGAGGAAAAACCTTGCCATTTCTTCTCATCGATTTTCTGGATTATCTCATCCATTATGTCGCTGTCTTCCTCTTGTTTGTAGAGTTTCACCAGCGCACTGGGCTCTAAGTAAAGTTTCAAATCTCATCCTCCGCTCTGACCTCTTCGATCAGTTTGCCAGCACTCTTTCCAGACGATCCAAAGAGTTCGTTTATCGCTCGCAGGATACTAAGTCGTGGAATTGTCTCTAAACTCATCAAACTGACGTAAAATCGTACTGCCTCCCTTATGAGTTCGCTTCGATTCAGTAAACCACGTTCCTTGGTGATCTTATCCAAGGCGTGCAATTCCTTTTCAGAAAATTTGGCTGAAACGCTGACACTCACAATTCTCACCGTTTACTATAGTAAACTTGGACATATAAAAATTTTGCTCAAAGTTTTACGCCTTCGAATAGAACAGTTCATCGAAGAATCTGGTCAGTTCACGTTCCTTGGCTATTGCATCGATAAAGGGCTCTTCTGCAGCATCGGTATCCCGACCCTTTTCGATGATGTTCTCTAATGTGATGATACACCTTCTATCTAAGATTTCCATGTCCACTTTATATCCCAATTCACCAAGAAAAGTTCGATGCCAGTTCTTAACGAATTCCGACCACATGTTCGCTGGCAAAACATCTACATCGGTTAGATGACACAATAAGACCCCTTTGTCCTCATCTATGATTTGTATGTTTTTGAGTATGTTATAGTTGGATATGATCTTCATGGTCTTCACGAAAGATTCCCATGAGGGTTCTAGGTCGTTGAACATCGATCTAAAAGTTTCAGCAAACGTTTTTGCATTTTGTTGACAGACTCTGTGAAAATCCTCGTCAGAGTCCCTGTAGAGCAATGAGTTCACCACTGCACGGGGCAGCACGACGACGTTCATTCCGAGCAACTCCCGTATCATTTTAGTATATTTTATGACATCGGCTGTCGTCTGCTCCATAGCCTTCTCTTCCATGAAGGCTGAGCTTTTTATGTATGGGACCTGTTCCTCTGGTATCTCTAGATTTTCTCCAGAACTTCTCAGTGACTCTAATGCAAGTTCAAGAGCTCTTCTCCTGGTCCCATGCTTTTTGGCCAGTTCATCTAAAATTTGGGCATGCCAACTAGTCACGATCGTGTGAACATGCTTCATGGAGATCTCCCATAGTGGACATCCCCTCCAGACCTGATGCTTCCCTCAGATTTAGTTATCGGTCTTCATCCATTAAAACCTTTCGGTAAGAGAAGTAAGTTCAGTG
>JASEEV010000024.1 GCA_030019435.1 Methanocellales archaeon
ACGTCGTAGCCCCAGGATGGGCAGGATGGGTAAAAGGAACGAAGGTCGGCTGCACGGACTGCCACATAGCTCATGAAGGAGAAACTCCATTCAACACTCCATACATAACAACTGGGATACACATATCATCAACAACAAGGTGTACCGTATGCCATGACGATGATGCAATAGCTCTACATGCCAGCTGCGCTTGGTGTCATGACTCGACTGTGCACGTCGTGCAAACGCCAACTATCACGGGCTTAGACTGTATGTCTACGTCATGTCATGGGGCCCCACTGACATCTAACCCAAAGATACATGGCTTTGATCCAATGGATCAAGCTACATGCATCCAGTGCCACGAGTATCACCAGTATGCGGTCAGAGAACGTGCCCATACCCCATATGGATGGTTTAGCTCTGCTGACTCACCATATCTTTCCGCCAGTGAAATCCATTCAGCTCATGTAGGCGATAACGAGTGGGCATCATCCCCGACATGTGCTCCATGCCATGCCACTCTCATGGAATGGGATGACTGCAAAAAATGTCATGTAAGGCCCGTCAATATTCCACCTATCGTCAAAAGTCTGGATTACACCGATCTCCAGCAGGGGTTGCAGACGACTTTCACAGCCAACTGCTATGATGCAGACGGAGATGCGATCAAACATACAAGCTGGAGGCTCGCGAAAGCAGGAGCGACAATAGCAGAGAAAACGGTAGCAAGCAACATATGGAAGCACACATTTGCCGATGCAGGATCCTACATATTATACTTCAAATGTACCGATGGCTTTGAATGGTCAATTGAGTATTATTATGAATTCAACGTGCCAAGAGCGGATGAGCCATTGGTAGCAGGAGGATCTGCAGCACCAACGATAGTTCCTGCTCCGACGCCCACACCTACGCCAACACCAGCAGCGCCTCCGGCGATCGTTCCTGTACCTCCCATGGTAGTTCCGACTCCTGTGCCGACTGTAGCCCCGACGCCCACACCTACACCACTACCAACAGAAATAGTAAGGCGTTACAAAGAGTCTTCTGCCAGATTTCCTTTATTCTATGAGGCAACCTCGCCCCAGAGAATGAGGTTGGCATACGAGTCATACCCACCAGAGGAGAGGAGAGTGCTTTATGAGGATTTGATCTTTTTGCTTGGTGTGGAGAAGCTTCCAGGGTGGGTTGATACTTTCAGGGGAGTGCAGAGGCTGCAAGAGAGCATAGCGTTGCAAGAAAGGATTTTGAGAGTCCCAGGATTCGAGGTGATATTCGCGATTCTCACAATAGCAGCAGTCGCATACCTGCTCAGAAGAAGAAAGGGCTGAAAGATGGGGAGAAAAAAGATAGCATTAATCGTGATGGTACTAATCATGGCGTCTATTGGAATATGGTATGTGAGACCAACTCCTACACCTACGCCAACACCTACGCCAACGCCAGTGCCCAAATCAATAACGTTTGATGTCAGCAAAGACGGCTTCGCCTCTGGTGAGCCTGTAGAATTTACGATCAAAAATGTTGGACAAACTACCATATACTTACCAAACACAGCTCCTTGGCATGTTGAAAGAAAGGAGGAGAAATTGAGACTCGTTCGCATAAAGCTGCCGGGGATTCCAGCCAGAGAAATGACAATTGGGGAAGATGGAGAATGGAAACCCGTTTTCTCACCGATCTCACTTCAAGTCATGACATCACTCAAACCTGGAGAATCGTTGTCATGGAGTTGGAGTCAGACCAATTATACTAGAGAGCAAGTTCCACCCGGCATTTATCGAATGGGCATATCCTGGGATGATCACATAAGTTATTCCGGGGAATTTGTAATAGGGGCACTGGAATACCAGAGATGAGTTATGTTCCATGCATCCATCCGCTAACATACTCCCTTTGCTCAGCACTCATTTGATCGATCTCGATTTGCATCGATTTGAGCTTTAAGTTTGCAACATACTCATCGATTTCTCGGGGCACGTCATAAACTTGGTTTTTCATCCCAGAGGCATGCTCTGCTATATATCGAACGCAAAGGGCTTGCAATGAAAAGCTCATGTCCATGACCTCTATAGGATGTCCATTGCCGGTGGCAAGATTGACCAATCTGCCTTTTGCAAGCAAATGGAGTTTCTTGTCTCCAAGATCATATTCATCGATGTTTGCCCGAACTTCTCTGATGTTTTTTGCCATCTTTCTGAGGTGATCCAGATTGATCTCCACGTTGAAATGACCTGCATTGGCTAAAATGACGCCATTCTTCATCGATCTGAAATGTTCTTTGGTGATGACATCCTTGTTTCCTGTCGTGGTGATGAACAAATCACCCAACTTTGCGGCCTCTCTCATAGTCATCACCCTGTATCCATCCATCCGGGCTTCTAATGCCCGAATTGGGTCGACCTCTGTTATTATGGCGTTTGCACCATGACCTCTTGCTCTCATAGCAACGCCCCTGCCACACCAGCCATAGCCTGCTATGACGACATTTTTACCAGCGATCAGCAAATTTGTCGTTCGGACGATCCCATCCAAGGTGGATTGCCCTGTGCCATATCGATTGTCAAATAAAAACTTCGTCCGAGCATCGTTTACGGCAATTACGGGAAATTTCAGCATGCCATCGGCTTGCATTGCTCTTAGGCGACGGACTCCGGTAGTGGTCTCCTCGCATGCTCCGATGATGTTTGGAATTAATTCGCAACGATCGGCATGGAGTTTGAAGATCAAGTCTGCGCCATCATCGATCGTAATATCTGGATTATGGTCCAGCACGGCATCTATCGCCGTATAGTACTCTTTTGTAGAGCACCCATGCTTTGCATAGCATTCGACATTTTTTTGTTGATTTAGCGCAAGCGCGACATCATCCTGAGTGCTCAGCGGATTGCAACCCGTAATTGCGACTTCTGCACCTCCCACAACTAACGTTTCGACTAGGGCAGCTGTTTTGGCTTCAACATGGAGCGCCATTCCAATTATATGTCCCCTGAGAGGCTTCTCCTTATCGAACCGCTCTCGTATCTCTCCCAAAACGGGCATGTGCCCTTTTGCCCATTCGATTTTTGAGGTGCCTTGCTCGATTAGTTTAGTATCCATTTGTTGAGAAGTATATGGTGTCGATATATAAATCATGGGGATGGCATGCCCATAGGTGCCGAGAATTTTTATCTCCTAAACCATTCCCTCATAACCTCCTCTGCTGGATAACCATCAGGACCAAATGCACTACCATCCCAGCAACAGAAGATGTAAGCGTTTGCTTTTTCCCCCCTCTTCAAAGAAGATTTTGTAGGCTTCGGTCTGGTATTCTATGCTGTGCGGCATTTTAACCGTTGAGACCGATTCTGGCACCTCACCCACTTGCACACCTATCTCGCTGAACATAACTCCTTTTGCTCCATCTCTCTTTGCATATTCCAAACCTTTCTCGATATGCGCCCGAACTCTTCCCCTAAATCCTTCTAAGCTTTCTTCATCTCCTGGAAAGATATCCAAGCCAACATAATCGTATCCTCTGTAGTCGTTATCAAAGCCCCACTCCGCTGGTGCTGCCTTGTAAACCAAAATGCCGCCATATCGTTCTCTTATCTTTGGTGTGACCTCATGAGCCCACTTGTTCAGAGCTTCTTTGTCGCTAACCGCGATCGATGGCTCGTTCATTGGTGCATAGAGCTCGACACCATACTTTTCGGCAATATCTGCCCATTCCAAGTTCATCCTTGTCGCTTGGTCAAAGAACAGGGTTTTGTTCCTCGGCTCGCCTTTGGTGAAAGGTCCCCACGTCAAGGGCACCAGAAATACCCTGAAGCCCTTTCGATGTGCTGTCTGAATAAAAAAGATGTACAATTGCTTTTGTAACGGGAATAAGGGCTTGATGTTCCCTTCTTCGTCATAAGGATAATTGGGTCCAAAGGACAAGGTGTTGACGCCATCCTCTTTCAGCTGTTTTGCATCGAAAAGCAGAGCCTTTGCAACAAGAGGAAACGGGGGTATCCATACCCCTTTATAAGTCTCAACTTCTCCCTCGGGCGGCGAGCCAGAGTAGCCATAGGCTAGCAAGCTAGCTACGATTAAAATCGCTGCCAAGATCCCAATCTTCATTTTCATGCGACTCTGCTAATCAAATCTCTTGCAACCTTCTCCGCATCAGCCATTATCTTCATCTCATCTAACATCGTGAGCTCATAGTTCTCCATCAGGATTTTTCCATCCACTATGCTCGTGGAAACATCACTGCCTTTTGCACAATAGACTAAATGCGAGATTAGATCGTGCTTTGGGGTCAGATGGGGCTTGTTTGTGTCAACGATTATGATATCTGCCTTCTTGCCTACTGCGATGACTCCTGCATCGATTCCAAGTGCTCTCGCTCCGTTAATCGTTGCCATCTCCAATGCTTCCCTTGCAGAAATCACGGTTGGATCGAGCTTGTGGACCTTATGGAGCAGTGTAGCCATCCTCATCTCCTCAAACATATCAAGATCGTTGTTGGATGCACATCCATCCGTTCCCAACGCTACCACGATTCCTCCTTTGAGAAGTTCTGGAACTGGCGCGATTCCACTTCCTAATTTCATGTTGCTGGTCGGATTGTGCGCTACCTTGACATCGTTCTTCTTTAGGATCTTGATGTCCTCTGGCGAGAGCCATACGCAGTGCGCAGCTAAGACATCTGGTCCAAGGAAACCGATCTTATCTAACAGTCGTACGGAGCACATACCATGCTTGCTCTTCATTTCATTTATCTCTGCTTCTGTTTCAGCTAAATGGATGTGGATGCTTACGCCATCTCTATCAGAGCACTCTCTTACACGGGTCAAAAACTCTGGCGAACATGTATTCGGTGCATGCGGGCCATACATCGTCGTGATCCTGCCATTTGCGGCGTTGTTCCATTTTTTGACAAATTCTTTGCCTGTCTTTAGTTCTCTTTCCGCCCTGCTTTCATCCCCGATCATGCCATACGACAACGAGGCTCTGAGCCCAGACGTTTCCACTGCTCTGGCTGCCCCATCCATACGTATGTACATGTCCGCAAATGTGGTTGTGCCAGACCTGATCATCTCCAGGCAGCCAAGCAACGTTCCTGCATATACGTCTATTTCATCCAGCTTTGCCTCGACAGGCCATATGTATTCGTTGAGCCATCGCTCCAATGGGACATCATCTGCATAGCCCCTGAGCAACGTCATGCCAAGGTGAGTGTGAGCATTAACCAAGCCAGGCATCACAATTCCGTTTCTAGCATCGATCACTCTATTGGCGGAGATCTTTTCGCCTATATTCGTGATTATGCCATCCTCGATGGCCACCTCCCCTCTAACCAAACCGTCTGGCGTCAGAATCCATCCGTTCCCGATAACGATATCAGTCATGCTAGGAAATCCCCCGGCGTCTCAATAAAGCTTACGGGGGAAGGTTTATACCTTTTAATAATGATAAAATAGATGCATGAAGATATGCGTCAGTGGAAAGGGCGGCGTTGGAAAAACTACTTTTGCTGGAACCTTAGCGAGGTTGCTTGCCAGGGATGGCATGGATATAATTGCGATAGATGCAGATCCAGACTATAACCTCCATTCAACATTGGGGATAAAGGAGGAGAAAATTAGAGATTTGGTACCGCTAGCAGAAATGAGGGATCTAATCGAGGAAAGGACCGGTGCATCTCCAGATGTTTATGGATCGATGTTCAAGTTAAATCCGAACGTTTCTGACCTGCCCCAGAAGTTATGGGTAGATGCACCGGATGACGTAAAGTTCATTTTAATGGGGACAGTCAAAAAAGGAGGATCTGGATGTACATGCCCAGCCAACGTGCTGCTGAAAGTATTCTTAAAACAAGTGCTCATGGGAGACCATGATGTGATAGTGGACATGGAAGCTGGTATTGAGCATCTGGGAAGAGGTACCGCCAAACATGCTGATGCGTTGATCGTCATGACTGAGGCGACACCCAACTCAATAGAAACCGCTCAGAAAATAACGAATCTGGCAAGGGATCTTGGACTGGAAAAAGTTTATGTGATCGGGAACAAGGTCACAAGCATAGATGAAGAAAGGTTTATAAGCGAGCATCTTGACAACGTTTTGGGGATTATTCCCTTTGATCATAGGGTCAGAGAGGCTGAGATGAATGGAGTGGCTTTGATCGATTTTCCTACGTCGAGAGCCATCGAAGCCATCTCAAAGATAAAGGACAGGATAAAGGAGATATTGTGTGAAAGGAGCAGGATTCAAGATCGATGAGCTAGAAAGCGATCTCATTAAGATAAAGGGGCTGGAGGTTACCGTTGGAAAGTTTTATGAGGAATGGGAAGAGGTCATGGGACCCACCCCAATGCCATCAGTTACAGATCTGAGAGGGTGGGACTTCACCTTGCTGAACAGGTACAAGCCGATGTACGCGCCTTTTTGTGACCTCTGTTGTCTATGCACATATGGAAAATGTGACCTATCGGGCGGGAAAAAAGGTGCTTGTGGCATAGACATAGGAGCACAGCAAGGAAGAATCGTCCTATTGGCATGTTGCATTGGTGCAGCCGCCCATGGTGGACATGCACGACACATGGTAGATCATCTGATCAAAAAATATGGTGCAGACACACCGATAGATATGGGAAAAAACGTCGAAGTAGAAGCCCCTTTAATTAGGTTGATTGCGGGAATTAAACCAAAGAGATTAGGTGATCTTCTAGAGCCATTAGAATATGCTGAAAAGGAGTTGATGCACTCGCTCTCCGCCACCCACACGGGACAGGAAGGATATTATACCGATTTTGAATCAAAAGCTTTGCATGTGAGCATGGTCGACCAGTTGTTGATGGAAATAGCTGATGTGGCGCAGATATCTGCTTTGGGTTTTTCAAAGGGTGATCCTGATTCACCTTTAGTGGACATTGGCTTTGGAAGCATCGACACAAAAAAACCGATAATCCTCTGCATAGGACACAACGTCGTTCCTGGGGCAGCGGTGATCGATTATCTTCAGGATCATGACATGTATGATGATGTGGAAGTGGCTGGCATTTGTTGTACAGCCCATGATCTGACTAGATATGACAAAGGAGCCAAGATCGTCGGTCCTCTCTCGAAGCAACTCAAGTTCGTAAGAACTGGCATAGCTGATGTGATCATAGTTGATGAACAGTGCGTTAGGACGGACATACTTTCTGAGGCACGCAAGAATGACACAGCAGTCATTGCCACCAACGACAAAATCTGTTTAGGATTGCCAGACAGGACCGAAGACTCGCCAGAGGACGTGATAGATGATTTAGTCAAGGGAGCACCAGGCGCATTGATCCTTGATGCCGAGAAGGTTGGCGAAGTTGCAGTACGCATTGCTATCAAGCTCTCGGGTAAGAGAAAGAGGCGAGCTCTGGACGTAGTTAAAGAGGCAAAAAAGTGCACCCAATGTGGACTATGCGTCAGAGAATGTCACAATAATTTGGACATACCCAAGGGAATGGAAAAGGCAGCAAAAGGCGATCTTTCGTTGCTCTCAGAAATCTACGCGTTATGTATGGGATGTGGAAGATGTGAAAATGTGTGCAGCAAAGAAATACCGATCGTTAGCTTGCTGGGTGAAGCGGCTAAAGAAAGAATCAGAAAAGAGAGATATAAAGTTAGATCTGGCAGGGGACCGATCCAGGACACTGAGATCAGAAGCGTTGGCAGCCCCATCGTCATGGGCGAGATTCCAGGAGTGGTAGCCTTTGTCGGCTGTCCCAATTATCCTAGCTCTTCAAAAGAGCTAGTTGAGATGGCTGAGATATTTCTCCAGAGGAGATATATCGTCACCGCTTCAGGATGTGCGGCGATGGATCTTGCAATGTATAAAGATGAAGAGGGGAAGACGCTCTATGAGAAATATCCTGGAAACTTCGATGCCGGCTGCCTATCAAACGTGGGATCTTGTGTTTCCAATGCACACATAGCCGGTGCTGCCATAAAAATAGCCAGCATTTTTGCTCATCGTAACCTAAGAGGAAACTATGAAGAAATAGCCGATTATATTCTGAACAGAGTTGGCGCAGTGGGAGTCGCTTGGGGTGCTATGTCTCAAAAGGCAGCATCGATAGCAACGGGTTTCAACCGACTGGGCATTCCGGTCATCATTGGTCCCAGAGGTGCGAAATATAGAAGGACGTACTTAGGAAGGGCGGACAAAAGCGAGGACTGGATGGTGTATAATGCTAGGGATGGTAGCAGGACACAGGTATCTCCATCTCCAGGATATTTGTTGTATGTGGCTGAGTCCAAGGAAGAGGCAATCGTTTCTATAGCGAAGAATTGCATAAGACCGAATGATACGACAAAGGGAAGGCAGATCAAATTAGCACATTACATAGACCTGCACAAAAGATATTTTGGAGCGGTGCCAGAAGATCTCGCGATATACATCAGAACAGAAGCGGACATTCCGATCACCCTCAAGGCGGAGATCATGGACATTCTCAAGGCTAAGAAATGGAAGCCCAAGACCATACCAGATCCAACTTTGCTCGAGAGACTTTGTAGGAAAAAGGGGGATAGGGCATGACCATACCATGGTTTTCCGCCAACATCCCAGGACCCAAACAAGCAAAAGTGGTGACTCCAAGCATGGCGGCTAAAATCATGGGTAAGGCAAAAAGGAAAATGATGATATGCGGCTCTAAAATAGATGGCAAGATACAAAAGCACATAGTCGACTTATCCAAAGAAATGTCAGTTGTTGTGGCTCCCTCTACGCTAAAAAATTTCTCGGGAGCGGGCTTTGAGCTAGTGGCAAAGGGCGTTGTGGAGGTCACCAATCTGCTGAGAGATGAGACATGGAAAGGTTTTGATGGCAAAGGAAACTACGATCTGGTAGCATACTTGGGCTTTCCCTATTATCTGGAATCTCAGATGTTATCTGTGTTGAAACATTTTGCAAAAGTAAAGACGTTGAGCATAGGAAGGTTCTATCAGCCAAATGCCGATTATTCTTTCGATAATCTCAGGGAAGACGAATGGGAGAAGGGGCTTGAGGACTTGGTTTCACTACTCGTTGGGAGGAAGTGAAATGGAAATACCAGTAGAGATTGGCGTGGTCTACGAGGGAGAAAGGATCAGAAAGGGAGAAATGCACGTTGAGTTGGGGGGACCAAAGGTAAAGGCGAAAGGTGAACTTGTGAGAGCAAGAAAGATGGATGAAATAAAAGACGGAAAGATCGAGGTAAAAGGTCCAGATCTTAGCGAGATGGAAGAAGGTAGCAGGCATTCATTTGGAATCTTTGTCGAAGTGGCAGGGAAGCAAGTGGAAGAGGACCTAGAAGCGGTCATCGAAAGAAGAATACACGATTACTGTAACTATGTGGAGGGGTTCATGCATCTAAATCAGAGATATGATATTTGGTGTAGATTGAGCAAGAAGAGCTATGGAAAAGGATTTAACACGCTGCGATATCTTGGAGATGCTTTAATCACATTGTTCAAGGCGGAGCTGCCGATCATCGAGAAGATTCAGGTCACATTTATCACAGATGAAAAAAGGGTGGAAGATTTCGTGCGTAATGCAAGGAAGATCTACGAAGCTAGGGATGCAAGGGCAAGAGCATTGAGCGAGGAGGATGTGAAGGAGTTCTATGGATGTGTCTTGTGCCAGAGCTTTGCTCCAACGCACGTTTGTGTCATAACGCCAGATCGAATCTCCCTCTGCGGTTCAATAAACTGGTTTGATGGTAGAGCTGCTGCAAGAGTAGATCCAAAGGGGCCGAACTTTGCAATTCCGAAGGGCGAGCTCATAGATGAGACAAATGGTGAGTACTCTGGGGTAAATGAAGTAGTGAGGGAGAGGTCCCTGGGTGAAAATGAGAGGTTTTATTTGCATAGCATGTTCAGTTCTCCACACACATCATGCGGGTGCTTTGAATCAATCGCTTTCTATATTCCCGAGGTGGCTGGCATCGGAATCGTACACAGAGATTATAGTGGAGATACCGTCATGGGCGTACCTTTCTCAACGCTGGCGACGCAAACTGGTGGTGGGAAGCAGATAGAGGGCTTCCTAGGAATGGCCATAGAATACATGAGGTCTCCAAAGTTCCTACAAGCGGACGGTGGTTGGAATAGGATCGTATGGCTGCCAAAGAGCGTAAAAGAAAGGGTAAAGGATGCCGTTCCTGGGGAATTGTATGATAAGATCGCCACAGAAGACGATGCTACAGATATCGTCGCTCTAAAAGAATTTTTGAGGGAAAAGGGGCATCCAGTGGTTGAAAGATGGGTTGAGGCACCTCCTGAGGCCATAGAGGCTCCTGAGCTTGAGGTCATGCCTGCGGGCGCAGCAGGAGGAATAAAGATCATCCTGAAAAATGCAAAGATCCATGCTGAAAAAGTGATCATCAAAAGAGTGAAGTAATGAGCGAACATGGGAAAAGTAATTGCGGTTTCTGGGAAAGGGGGAGTCGGGAAAACGATACTTGCTGCGCTGCTGATCAGAAAATTGATCAAAACAGGTCACAGAAGCATCTTAGCAATAGATGCAGATCCTGATTCCAATTTGCCTGATATGCTCGGCGTATCCGTAGGGAGAAGTCTAGGAGACATTAGAGAGGAATTATTGGCAAAGCAATCTCAATTTCCACCAGAGTACTCCAAGGATGTATGGTTGGAATCTAAAGTGCTTGAAATAATGGCTGAGACGCCTAGTTTTGATGTTCTCGTCATGGGAAGACCAGAAGGTCCTGGATGCTATTGTGCGGTAAACCACATGCTCCGAAGTATCATAGATTTCCTCACTAGGAGTTATGACTACACAGTCATCGATGCTGAAGCAGGATTAGAACATTTGAGTAGAAGGACCACACAGGGCGTGGATGACATGATCGTGGTGACCGACCCATCACTACATGGCTTTAATACTGCAGAAAGGATTAAAAATCTTGCCAAAGAACTGGGAATGGAGTTCAAACATTTGTATCTCGTGGTGAATAGGGTTTCATGTGAAAAATTGATATCAGAAAAAGTCGGGTCGATTGAGGTGGAGTTTGCGGGCGTGATTCCAGAGGACGTAAACGTGGCGGAATACAACCTTGTAGGCAAATCCCTGTTGGAGTTGCCAGAGGACTCCCCGGCAGTAAAGGCCGTAGACGAGATCACAGAGAAAATAAGACTCATATGAAAATTGGCAATTGTCTACACGGAGTTACACAACATGCGAAAGAAAATGACCAAGGATGACTGGGATATGCTACCTCAAGATCGGTGGATTGTCGGATCATAAGCCTTAAATAGTTACACAACATAGTGAAGGGTCAAAGACGATAGGTTACACAACATGGTAAAAGTCGTGCACCACATTAAGGGGCGTAAATATTTGTATGAGCACTATCGGGTAGGGGACAAGGTCAAGTGCGACTACATAGGTCCTGTTGGCGACAGAAGTTATGCAACAAAATCTACTTTTGCACCTCATGTTTCTCCACACAAAATAGAGACTGAGCTCGTTTTTCAGAAGCAGCTGGCACCTACGTTTGATCTCACAAAACTAAGAGACATGTTGGAGAAAGTAGAGGAGCTAGAACTCGAGAATGTAGATATGATCGCTGGTGAACTGGAGTTTGTTCTGCCAGCTGTCTCAGCTGTTAAAAGGGTGGCTGTTGAAAGAGCGGAGTATCGCGATCTGGATTTTGAGATCCCCCTAGCAGATTTTCCAGGTCAGATTGGGGAGGTGGAATTGGGTGCCACAAAAGCCAATGGGGGGACGAGAAAAAACGTCATAAAAGTCGGTGGAGAGAAGACGATGCCCTTCTATCATTTTGAGGCGCGCAATCCACACAAGCCTGTGATCGCCTATGATGTCTTCGACACGAAGATCAATCTAGCAGGACCCGTAAGAAAACACTTTGAGGATGTGCTAGAGGATCCGGCAGAATGGGCGAAGAGATGCGTGAAGAAATATGATGCAGATATGGTGACCATACATTTGATAAGCACTGATCCTGCTATAAAAGGCACTTCCGCTCGAGAAGCTGCAAAGACCGTAGAAGACATCCTGCAGGCAGTGAAAGTGCCGATCATCATCGGCGGCTCCGGCAATCCTGACAAAGATCCCGAAGTTTTAGAAAAGGCAGCAGAGGTAGCGGAAGGAGAACGATGCATAATCAACTCTGCCAGCATGAACTTGGATTACAAAAGGGTTGCAAAAGCCTGCCTAGATCACGGTCATGTCGTGTTATCTTGGACTCAGCTGGACATCAATGACCAGAAAACATTGAACAAGCATTTGCTTGAGTTGGGCATAAAAAGAGAGGACATGATCATGGATCCTACTACCGCCGCCCTGGGTTATGGGTTAGAATATTCGTTCAGCATCATGGAGAGAATTAGGTTAGCTGCCCTAAAAGGGGACAAAGACTTACAGATGCCCATATCCTCTGGGACGACCAATGCATGGGGTGCCAGAGAGGCATGGATGAAAACTCCAGAATGGGGCGATCGGGAAAAGAGGGGACCCCTATGGGAGGCTGTTACAGCATTGACACTATGCCTTGCTGGGAGCGATCTGTTCATGATGATGAATCCCACTGCTGTGCAATTATTTGAGGATACCGTCGAATCGTTATGTGGTTTCAGAGAGGTGGAGCCACTGGACGTCAAAGATTGGATAGGCATGAGGTAAGAATGGTAAAGAAGATAGGACCACTGGACATCTATAATTACCTACCGAAGACAAACTGTGGAGAGTGTGGCGAAAAAACTTGTATGGCTTTCGCCTCACAACTCATAGAGAGAGCTGTCAAGCTTGAGGACTGTCCTACGTTGATGAAGCCAAATTTTGCTGGAATGTATCGTCACCTGGAGGAAATGCTTGCCCCAAGCGTCAAAGAGGTTGTTATAGGCGTTGGCGACTCCGCAATCAAGATCGGTGGGGAGGAAGTCATCTTTCGGCATGAGCTCACGTATTTCAACCAGACTGCCATTGCCCTAGATGTTCATGATGAGATGAAGGATGATGAGCTATTGGAGAGGGTAAAATACGTTAACGATTTTAGGTTCAAGAGAATTGGCGAAGATCTAACACTGGACTTGATCGCCATTCGATCAACATCAAACGACCCAGAGAGATTTGCTCAATGCGTATCAAAGGTATCGGATGAGGCAAAGAAACCTCTAGTACTATGCTCATGGAGTCCTTCTGTGCTGGAAGCTGGTCTACAGATCGTGGGAGATCAAAGACCACTCATCTATGCTGCGACCAAGGACACGTGGGAGGAAGTAGGAAGGCTTGCTGTGAAATACAGTTGTCCCGTAGCGGCTTTCGCTGATGACGATATGGCAGAGCTGAAGTCGGTAGCAAATGCCTTAGGGTCTATGGGAATAGAGGACATCGTTCTCGATCCAGGATCACACGTGGAGGGCAAGTACTTCTCAAATACATTGGGTAATTTTGTGGCATCTAGAAGAGCTGCTATCTTGAACAAGGATGTTGGATATCCCTTGTTGGGAATACCAGCCACCGTATGGTTGAGTGAGGAAGGCGTAGAGACTGCTTTTAAAGAGGTCATGATTGCTGCGACCATGATAGACAAGTATGCTGATCTCATAATTCTCCATACGCCAGAAATATGGGCTTTGCTTCCGATCATCACTTTGAGACAGAACGTCTATACCGATCCGAGAAAGCCGGTTGCGGTCGATGCAGGTCTAAGGAGATTTGGCGATCCGGATGAGAACTCGCCTGTACTCATGACCACGAACTTTGCTCTGACCTACTATACGGTCGCATCGGATCTGGAGTCGGCAGGCATCGATTGCTATCTGCTGGTGATCGATACCGATGGACTTGGTGTCCAGTCATCAGTCGCAGGTGGGCAATTGGATGCCTTCAAGGCAAAGGAGGCCATCAAAAAAAGTGGAATTGAGGATAAGCTCAAACACAGAAAGATCATCATCCCAGGATTCTCTGCCCGCATCAGTGGTGACCTGGAGATGCAGAGCGGCTGGGAGGTATTGGTTGGTCCCAGGGATTCTTCGAGCATAGGGGAGTTCATCGAAAAGAAATGGAGTTAGCTAGCAATTTCTTCACGTGTGGGAAATAATCTAGGTTGGCGTGCGGGAAGAACATTGCATCCATGAATTCATCTTGGAAATCCTTTCTTCCAGATAATTCCACGTATCCCACTTTTTTAGATATGATTTCTGCCCTTAATCTCGCATTTTTCGATATTAAAGCCATCTTTGATCCCACTCCGGCAGCGTTCCCGATGTCTTTCACCCTGTCCAGAGGTATATCGGGAATCAGTCCAATCACCTGGGCATTTTCCTTTGGCATGTATGTGCCGAAAGCTCCAGCTAGAAGTATTTCCGCTATATCATGAGTTTTTACCCCTAGTTCTTTCATCAATATATGGGCCCCAGCATAGATCGCGCCTTTAGCCAGTTGAAGCTCTCTGATATCGCTTTGTGTCACAGTAATGCCCTCAGCTAAGATGAATGCAGCCCCATCTTTCTCTTGAATCAGCCTGTCGCCGTATAAGCTTGTGATCTCTGGATCGTCTGAAATTTTCCCACTATGATTGATCACCTCGCTCTTCAGCATCTCAGCTACGGCGTCCACAAGTCCAGAGCCAGTTATCCCTCTCGCCTTAGCGTCATCGATCGTTTCTACGCGTACATCGCCATCTGAGATGCTAACCCTATGTATTGCCCCAGGAGCGGCTCTCATCCCGTGCTGGATGTGTGCCCCTTCAAACGCCGGACCAGCTGCCGCAGAGCAGGCAATGATCTTTTCCTTAGATCCTAGAGCGATCTCTACGTTAGTGCCAATGTCTATTGCCAACCTAACATCATCACCCTCATCCAGCAAGGAAGCAAGCAATACGCCAACAGTGTCGGCGCCAACGAAACCAGCTATCGTCGGCAAAACATGTATGTTCGCGTCGTCGTTTACCTTTATCCCTAGCTCGCTTGCTCTTATGTCAACAGGGCCCTTGAGCGCAGAAACATATGGTGAGAGCGCTAAGCTCGTTGGGGGTATGTTTAGGAACAAATGGAGCATACAAGTATTCCCAACGATGCTCATCTCATAGACATTTTCTTTGTCTATGCCAACGCTGACTTCATCGATGATTTCATCGAGAGCCTGCATGATCTTATCGTTTAGCTTCCTCAGCCCAACATCGGTCTTGGCAAAATCGATCCTCGATACCACGTCATCCCCATAGACCACCTGTGGATTCATTCTTGAGGCGTAGGAAACCTCTTTGCCTGTATTTAGGTCCACTAGGTAGCCGACAACGGTCGTCGTCCCTATGTCAAAGGCGATACCATATTTTTTGCCCGTCGTGTCTCCTTTCTCTATCCCAACCAGATCATTGCCAACTAATATGACCGTTACCCTGAAATCTGACTTCCTAAGTTTGACCGGAAGTTGCCGGATGAAGCCGAGCCTGACGTTCTCTACAATGATGTCTCGTTTTCCCAGAGCACGTGTTATTCTGTTCAAATCAGCCATTTGATCGCTCAAGGACGGCTTGGTCAATTTTAGGTATACTTTACGTATGTTCGGGTTGAGAGGTATTTTTCTCTCCATCCCACCAACGAGTATTTTTTGCTCCAGAAGTCTCGTCTCCACGGGAATCTCTATGACAGCATCGCTGATCATCTTGGTCTTACAAGCCAACATGAGACCCTCCCCTATTTCCTCTCCAAGAGATCGGCCTTTGATTAATTTGACCTTACATTTGCCACAGACCCCCTTTCCACCACAGACGGTCTCCAACGGAACTCCTGCGACTATAGCGGCTTCCATGACTGTTATTCCCTTCTCCACTCGAACTCTTTTCCCATCTGGCTGAAAAACTATTTCCATCTTTTGAATACGATGAGTGCATCTGTTTTTAAAACTAACGTTCTTAGGAAAACGTCATTAGCAATCAAGTGAATAAAGTGGATGAATGCTGCACGAGATATCCAAAGCCCTGGTAGACGGCGACATGCCAGAGGTGAAAAGGCTCACAGAAGAGGCTTTGCGGGACGGGGTCAAACCTGTGGTAATAGTCAACAAGGGACTCATACTAGGAATGGATGTCGTCGGAATAAGGTTTAAGAAGAAAGAGATCTCGGTCCCAGAGGTCCTGATGTCTGCGAGGGCTATGCATGCCTCGCTGGAAATACTGAAACCATTGCTTTCTAGAAGCGACATGGAACCTTTGGGCGTAATAGCGATTGGTACCGTGAAAGGGGATATACATGATATCGGTAAGAATCTCGTTGCGATGATGTTAGAGGGTGCTGGTTTCCGTGTGATCGATATAGGCATAGATGTTCCTTCGGAAAGGTTCGTGGAAATCGTTAGGGAAAAAAAGCCAGACATATTAGGGTTGTCTGCATTGCTCAACGTCACTCTATCTTCGATGAAGGATACGATCGAGGCGTTAGAAAATGCAGGGGTAAAAGGTGATGTGAAGGTAATGGTCGGTGGCGCGCCCGTGACACAGGAGTTTGCAGATGAGATAAAGGCGGACGCATATGCGAGAGATGCCAGAGAAGCGGTACTAAAGGCGAAGGAGCTTTTGGGCTTAGGCTAGGTTCTTTCTTTTACGGTGAATCTGCTATGGCATAATGGACACTGATACGCTCCAACTTTGCTTATCGTCACTTTTCTTTTGCAAGATGGGCACAAGACGATTTTCTTTTTTGGGACTTCAGTTAGGATCCTCCCCCCAGGATACCATATCGGCATATCCCTGCATTCATACGGATTCGTCTGCCATGGGTGCTCCCCCAGATATTCTGCCCTGTTCAGTGTCGGATGTTCCCCTCCACAGGTGGGGCACTTGATCAGAAGATAATGCGACCAAAACCAATACTTTTCTTCTACTCTTTGGTGTTCCGCACAACTCTTGCAAACGTATTCGTCGTGTCTATGGCACCAAGCTATGTTTTCATCGAATTGTGCTTTGCTGCAGACATCGCAAATCCACACCTCGTCATCATCCCAAGCATGCCAATCGCACCTTCCCGATGATGTCCCATGTTTTGCCTTCCTGATCGGATAGCTTTGGTCGAGCATGTGAATCATGTCACAGGTTAGGCACTCTGTCATTTTTCACCTTGGCTTCTCCAGCAAACTGCTCTTATCTAGGATTTTTCCTGAGTTAGCATGAGGTCTTCGCGAGACTGCATCAATGCTCTTCTCGATCTCCCTGGCCGTGTCAGCAAGCAACGCTGCAGTCCTCATCACCTCGTGGGCAGCAGCTCCCATCATAATGTATCTGGGGGGTTCCTTCAGGACGAAACACGTTTGCACGTTCATCTCTGCAACGAGCTCAGCCATCTTGTATGCAGCTATGGCCTTTGCCTTTGCGTATGGATTTGAAAATCTCGCCCTTTCAACTACCGTCTCTGCACCTGCGATGATGTGTGGCAACTTCACATTTCCCTGCTGAATACTCTCGATCACGGCATCCAGTTCCTCCTGGACCAATCGTGCTGCACCACATGTCGTTAACACCCTCAAAGCATCTGAGTTGAAAAGCGCCATCTCCATCGGGTCGAGAAACTCCCTCCTTGCGCCAATGAGTGGATCACCTTTTAGAATGATGTATCCAAAGCCTTTTTTCGCCAGCTCATCCGTCGCCTTTTCAGCAGGTGCATCAGAGATGATAACACAAGGCTTATCGCCAACCAGTTCTCTTGCCTTCGTCGGTCCAGGAAGGGAGGCATTTGGGCTGACCACAACAACCAGATCTGGGTTCCATTCCATCAACTTCGCCGTGTCTATGGCTTCATCAATCCCCATCTTTGCTCCTGCGCCTGCTGTGCGAACATCTATGTCTCTGTCCGCTCTCTCGTCCAGCAGTAGATCGACTACCTGAGAGATTCCTAAATTTCCAAGTTTTATAAATCCTATTTTTGCCATGATAATTCATTACACTTGAACGTCATATAAGTTTTTTTGGAATGAAGTTACTGCTAATAGGATTGTCCACAAGGCATCTGGCGGAATCCGCTCTGGAGAGTGGATACGATTTCATCACCCTCGACTATTTTGGAGATCTCGATCAAAAGAGGATATGTGAGAATTACTCGCTGAAAAGGGATTTTCACTTGGAAAGGTTCGACCCAAAGGACCTTTTTCTCGCATCACAGGACTTGGACTTTGATGCGATCGTCTATTCGTCGCCTTTTGAAAACCATCCGAAAGTGATCCGGGAATTCGAGAAAAGGTGCCTGGTGATCGGAAACAGCTCAAAAACCCTTTCAGAGGTGAGGGATTGGGGCAAGTTTTTTGATTTTCTAGCGATGGAGGGCATTAACTTTCCTGCGACGATCGTGGGCGTGGAAAATATTCATGGAAGATATCTGGTAAAGCCGATCAAGGGTGGTGGTGGCACCCGTATCAACATATATAGAAAAGGCTCCAAGATCAAAAAACCGTTTTTGTTACAGAAGCAGATAAAAGGAAAATATTGCTCTGCTTCTTTCATTTCCGATGGGCTCCACTGTGAAATCTTATCCGTCAACGAGCAGTTGGTGGGCAAAGAGGAATTTGGTGCAAAAAAATTTTGGTACTGTGGCAATATTACGCCTTTAGCAAAGGTGAAGGAGATCGATGAAATATGCAGTAAGATCACAAAAAAGTTTGGGTTGAAAGGCAGCAATGGCATTGACTTCATATTGAAAGGTGGCAAGATCCATGTCTTAGAGGTGAACCCCAGATTTCAGGCTTCCATGGAGATCGTCGAGAATGCTTATGGCATAAACATCTTTGATTTACATGTGAAGTCCTTTCATGGCGAGCTGCCGTGTTTTGATGGAAACGCAAAAAAAACTTGGGGAAAAGCCATCCTCTATGCTGAGAGGGACGTCATCTTGCCAGACACTCGCAAGTGGATTGGTAGGGTGAAAGACATCCCCTATCCGGCTGAAAGGATCGAGAAAGGACATCCGATCTGCACGATTATAGCCTCTGGAGAAGATAGGGAGGAATGTTGGGATCATTTGGTAGGACAAGCGAGTGCTCTGAAGGGCGAGTTGTATCGATGACAATCTTTTTTATGCTCTGTCACGAAAAGCATCTCGAGGAGCGATTTCATGGAGGAATTTGCAGTTCCTGAGGAGGTCTGGCAGAGCATCAACCAAGAATTCTTGGTTGAGAGCCTCTCGATCGAGGGTGGGCTGCCGATTTTCTATGTTAAAGCCCCATCGAACATCCCAAATGCGATCTCTAGGCTGAGAACTAGGCTTAAAGAGCTCGATTATCTTCCTTATCTGAGGAAGAGGGACGAGCGACTGACGATCATTTTGGTGCATCATCCAAAGCGCAAGCCTGAAAGATGGACATGGAATCTTTTGCTCTTTCTAGCCACCATTTGCACGACCTTATGGGCGGGATATCAGATGTCACTTGATCTTGTGCGCATGGAGCTAATGGCAAGTCCCTGGCAAGGAGCAATTCCATTTTCTGCCGGCATCATTGCCATTCTCGGATTTCATGAGTTAGGGCATAAGCTGATGGCTGATAGGCGAGATGTGGAGGCGACGCTTCCCTATTTCATTCCCGTCCCATTTTTTATCGGCACGTTTGGTGCAGTGATCAAGACGAAGTCCCCTTCTCCAGACAGAAATGCGTTGTTTGATGTTGGGGCAGCAGGTCCAATAGCTGGCTTTTTGGTCCTGATCCCAGTCACCATCCTAGGTCTTCTTTGGTCTTACCCAGTGCCCATCGAGGCGATACCTGAAGGGACATTTATCTTGCCGGCCCCGATTTTGTTTGGATTGTTGCTGAGCCTCATCGTCAGCGTTCCAGAGGGCTTTGTCCTCTTGCCGCATCCGTTGGCTTTTGCTGGGTGGGTTGGAATGCTAGTCACCATGTTAAACTTGATGCCAGTGGGAATGCTTGATGGCGGGCATGTTTCCCGCGTCTTATTTGGGGGTGATTCGCATCAAATCGTCTCTTTTATCGGCGTGATTGCAACGTTCATGATAGGATTTTGGCTGATGGCAATACTTATGCTCTTCTTTGCGACGCACCCACACCCTGGTCCTTTGGATGATGTCTCGCCGCTTACCCCTGAACGGAAGCTACTATCGCTGTTGCTTGGCTGTATACTCATCATCTGCTTGACCCCCATCTGGGGAGCCCGGGTGATCTGAGCGTTACTTTTTCTTGAACAAGTAGATGAGAGCTATGCCAGCAAGAAATCCTCCAATATGTGCCCAGTAGGCCACGCCTGCAGTAATGCCCGCCGCCGCTCCGAGAACTCCGTTGAATAATTGTAAGAGGAACCAGAGGCCCAAGAATAGGATGGATGGCACACGAACGATTCGCCAGAAGTAGCCTAGGGTGACGAGGGTTAGCACCCTGGCTTTTGGGTAGAGAAGAATATAGGCTCCTAGGATGCCGGAGATGGCTCCAGACGCTCCGATGGCGGGAATGGTTGAGCTTGTGTTGGAGGCGATGTGCAGGAAATGAGCCAAAATCCCACAGGTGAAGTAGAATGCTACGAAACGAGCATGTCCGCACACATCCTCTATATTGTCGCCAAATATGTAGAGGAACCAGCAGTTTCCTATCAGATGAATCCAGCCAGCGTGTAGGAACATGGATGTGAGTAGCGTATGAACATCGCTTCCATGCACGATTCTGCTCGGGATAGCTCCATAGCCTTGGACTATGCTGACGAAGTGGTCAGGGCCCAAAGCTATGCTGCAGAGGAAGACGATGGCGTTTGCAGCTATGAGCATATATGTCACATGGGGTCTTAGTTCCGTGGGATTCTCATCTTTCAGCGGAAACATTTCTTATCAAGCTTCATAGAGGGCTGAAAAAATAAAGCTTGGCAAGCTATTCCTCGCTCTTGAATGCAGCACCACACTTATCACAAAAACTTGATCGATGGAACTGGCCATCTCCCCACACTTGGGACACTTGCTGTAGAGCTCTGCACCACAATACGCACATCTCACCAATCATACCACCACCTATTAAGAGGGGCTCCCGACTTAAAAGTATACTCATCATAAATCTTAAACCGATGGCATCGAATATTGGAGTTATGCTTGAACGCAAGCTCGCTGGGGAGATCGAAACTTGGACTTCTCGGCTGGATGGAGCCCTTCCCCTAACAAAGCCCTCTGAAGACGATGGCAAAGCCCTCCTAAAAGACATCCAGGCATATCGCAAAGACTCGGAGTACTTTCTTGAGAAGGGTGATCTCATAAAAAGCTTTGAATGTTTGATCTGGGCATGGGCATTGCTCGAGATTGGCAAGAGGTTCAGATACCTTGAGTAGTAACATGATCAGATCCTTCCAACCAGCTGACCTGGACAGAGTTTGTGATATTGAGCGCAGTTCTTTTCCCTTCCCTTGGTCAACGCTCATGTTCATACAACAACATCACATGAACCCGGACGGCTTTTTCGTTGCGATACGCTCAGGCAAGCTCATTGGCTACGTGATCGCGAGACTCGAGGGGAAAACTGGGCACCTATTGAATCTAGCAGTTGACCCACGATTTAGGCGCCAGGGCGTCGGTGGAGCGTTGGTAGAATTCACCATCGACCGCCTGCGAAAGGAGGGCGCAGAAGAGATATGGCTAGAAGTCCGCATCTCTAACCATGTGGCAAGGGCTTTTTACTCTGCTCTAGGGTTCAAGGAAAAGCGAATAGCCAAAAAATACTATCTGAGTGAAGATGCCATCATCATGACCAAGAAACTGCTCCATCAAAACCTATAAACCAATGAGAAACGTTACAAATATGGGAGAATTGAACGAAGAGACGGATAAGCGATGTTCCGCAAATGCAGGGTGTGCGGATATGCACATAACATGCGTGCAACCCCATTGCATTGTACA
>JASEEV010000025.1 GCA_030019435.1 Methanocellales archaeon
ACTCTTTCACGATTTTCTTGCGCCAATGCTGTTTGGCGCCCAGACACATTACATCGTCTAAATCATAGAGAAAAGCCAGTCGCTCGTATATTGTCCTTGTCGATGTCATATTTCAACCCTCAAACAACGGATCCAACTGCTAATGCCAACCAGTAGAATATGTTGTAGTTGACAATGGCCATAAATGCCTTTTTGACGTTATCTACTGACATGGGATCCCTGAGCATCGGCATACCTGAGACCAAGGAGAAAATCGTGAGAACAGATAATATTACTAGGTAAATCCAGTGAAGCGTTGCGCTAAGATATATGATGACTCCAATGATAAACATTAGCACAACTGAAAATACGTAAAGCATTGCCTCTTTTCTCGGCTCTGGCTTTATCAGGAATGCCTTGACTTCAGGGGCGAGAGCCCTGGGCTCCGCAGACACTATCATTCCGACTTGATGCATGACCATGAACAGATAAAGAAGCCATGGTAATGATGTGAACAATGTTTGAGGTGAAAAAGCAGCCCATCCTCCAACTGGCAGAAAAGCAGGGATCCAAATCACTGTCAGATAGCCAATTTTATCCCTCATACATTTTGTGTAAATGGAGCCCAAAATGAGCACCAAGATGACGATCAATGTGCATTGCCATGTAAACCAGAGGTATGCCAGAGCAGTGCCAACTGCTCCCATAAATATCCCATAAACAGCCAGCTCATGCCTTCCAATCAGTCCAGTGGACAATGAACGCATGGGCCACTTTTTCTTGTCCCTTTCAAAGTCGATTACATCGTGAATCACGTGCATGCCGCTGACGATCAGATATACTGCAACGAAGATCTGCACCATTTCTAGTATCTCTGTTCACAGATAAAAGCCAGAATCCTGTTTTTCAGCGTTCGCTCTGAATACATCGCATAATTAAACAAAAGATCGGATGTCGGTACTTTCGGTTCTTGCATGGTGAATGCTTTTTCTAAGTCCTATAATATATACCTTTTACTAATGCCGATTTGAGCAAGTATTGGAGACCCACTAAAAAATAATATATACCCTCTAATGCAATCTTAGGGTGGTGTCATTTTGTATTTATTGGGCGAAGCATTGATCGGTGAAGAACCAGAGATCGCACACATTGATTTGGTCATCGGAGACAAAAATGGACCTGTCGGGATGGCATTTGCCAACGCGATGTCCCATATGTCTGCTGGGCATACCCCTCTCTTAGCGGTTATCAGACCAAATCTACCAACCAAGCCATCCACGTTGATCGTTCCAAAGGTCACCGTGGAAAATCTAGAGCAGGCTGCGCAAGTGTTCGGACCCGCACAGACTGCTGTAGCAAAAGCCGTGGCAGATGCAGCAGAGGAGGGCTTGATTCCCAAAGACAAAGCAGAGGACATAGTTCTCATAGTGAGCGTTTTTATCCATCCAGAAGCAGAGGACTACAGCAAGATTTACCGCTACAACTATGGTGCGACAAAACTAGCAATACAACGAGCCATGGAGAACTTCCCGTCTGTAGATAAGGTTATCTATGAAAAAGACAGATCTACTCATCCGATCATGGGGTTTAAGATTACAAGACTGTGGGATCCACCGTACCTGCAGGTCGCGTTGGACATACCAAGCATGGAGTCCGCCAAGAAGGTGCTCGAAGAGCTGCCAGAGAGCGACCACTTGATCTTAGAGGCCGGCACGCCCCTGATAAAAAGATACGGCTTGGATATAGTCAAAAAGATGAGGGAGACCAGACCGGATGCGTTCATCGTTGCAGACCTTAAGACGCTGGATGTCGGTCATCTAGAGACCAGACTGGCAGCAGATGTTACCGCCGATGCAGTCGTCATATCTGGATTAGCACCCCTTGTGACCATTGAAAAGGCGATAAAAGAGGCCAGAAAGACCGGAATTTACTCTATCATAGACATGCTAAACGTTGGCGATCCAAAGGGTGTACTAGAGCAGCTAAGCGTTATGCCTGATGTGGTTGAATTGCACAGAGCGATAGACGTCGAACCCAAGGAAATGAAACATGCATGGGGAGACATCAAAGGGATCAAAGCTCTCTCGGATAAAATGTTGGTGGCGGTAGCTGGTGGTATCAGGGCTGAAAACGCTCAAGAAGCGATCAAAGCAGGTGCAGACATCATCATCGTTGGCAGGGCAATCACTAAAGCAAAAGATATCGAGGGCATGGCACGACGGTTCCTCAAGCTGATGAAGGAAGAAATCGATCAGTTCAGGGTGATGACGGATTTCTGAGGGGGCAACGATGAAAACCCCGATGATCATCATAAATTTTAAAACGTATCGTGAAGGCACGGGCAAAAGGGCTGTAAAAATCGCAAGAGCGGCCAAAGATGTCAGGGATGATTTCGGGGCGGAGATAATCGTAGCCCCACAGTTCGTGGACATTTGCACGATCGCAGAAATGGATATTCCAGTTTTTGCGCAACACGTCGATGCAATCACTCCGGGAAGCCATACTGGACATATCCTCGCAGAGTCGATAAAAGAAGCGGGAGCGATTGGGACGCTCATCAACCACTCTGAACGGCAATTAACGTTGGCAGATATAGATGCCACGATCAAGGCAGCAAAAAAAGCTGGGCTTACGACGGTTGTCTGTGCCAATAATCTTGCAATAACGTCCGCTGTGGCAGCGCTCAGACCAGACTTCGTAGCCATAGAGCCGCCGGAGCTGATAGGAACTGGGATCCCCGTTTCCAAAGCAAATCCAGAGGTGGTTGCAGGAGCCGTTAGAACGGTTCAGCAAATAGATCCTAAGGTGAGAGTGCTTTGTGGAGCTGGTATTTCAAAAGGTGAGGATGTTGCCGCTGCTCTGAGGCTTGGCACCGAAGGCGTGTTGCTTGCATCTGGTGTTGTAAAAGCCAAGGATCCAAAAAAAGTCCTCGAAGAGTTGGCTAGAGAGATCATGATTTGTGGAGCAGCTTCATCACGTCGTGCTTTGTGATCACGCCAACTACATTCCCTCTTTCAAGGACCAAAACGGCAGGATGGTGCTCTAATAGATGGGAAACATCATCCACACCGGTAGAAGGTGAAACCGTTGGAAAGGATTCCTCCATCAGCTTTCCGACCTCCAGATCGGATATTTTTTTGATATCCCTTTCACTTGACATCGATTGAACGATCACGCTCTCAGAGATGCTGCCCACTGGAACGCCGTCGTCGATCACTGGAACTTGCGAAAAATCATGTGTCTCCATGATGTCCACTGCCTTAGAAACTTTATTGCACGAGCTGACATGAATTACAGGAGAATGCATGATTTCTCTGGCGGTCACAATTTTTCGCTCGACCTCATCTAGCACCTTGACTATTTTTCGTAGCGTAGATAACCTTGGATCGACATCTCCAGACTCGATCCTAGCGATCAATGCCTGGCTTACTCCCGCATGCATTGCTAATTCGCTTTGCGTTAACCTGAGACTCTCCCTTCGTCTTTTTAGATCCTCATGCGTTGGCAGCATATATATTACTGATAGTAATAAGATGGATATATAAGTTTACACGATCAAAGAAAATCTTATCTGACCGCGAGTGAAATGGATATGAAAGGAGGTAAAAATGGAGTGGCACTTGATTGCTATAGGAGCTGGAATTGGATATCTAACCAACTATCTCGCCCTGAAGATGCTGTTCCTCCCGCGCCAGCCCATTAAAGTTGGGCGAATAACGATCCAAGGCTTGTTCCCGAAGAAGTGGCCAACAATGATCGGGAAGACTCTAGAAGGCATCCAAGAGGTGTTACCATGGTACACCAAAATGCCGCTTATCAGGCAGAAGATCGGTCATGACATCCGCCAGAATCTGGAGGAATATGATGCTAGCAAGCTCGAAAAAACCGTTTACTCGGAAGGACTAGGAGAGATCAGAATCATCGAGGGGCTGGGTGCCCTGATAGGGTTACTGGTCGGGCTAGTGGCAACCCTCTTTTGACGATTCAGAAATATTTATGTCCCACGGAAATAGTCTTCCTAAAAAGAAGGTGAAAACATGGAAGAGAAGAGAAGACCCATTATAAACGAGGCTGTTTTAATCCTGGTTGTACTGTTGATCGTATCGTTCTCACTCAATGCGGTTGCACTTAGCGATTGTAAAAGACTTGCAGAAGAAAACCACCATCTTAAGCTGGAATATGAGGAGCTACACCATGAATATGCGGAATTGTACAAGTCCGTTCACCACGAATATCCCCCAGGATACCTGGGGGAGCATCCAGAAGAACACCTAGAGGAGCACGTAGAGGAGGTTCCACCTGAACATTGATTTCCCATCAGAGGGCTGAGGATGACGACATGAATCCTGAGAAGACCGTTCACGAGAACATCGAAAACATGTTCCTACGGGAGAAGCCTGCACGCATCTTGCTAGCGATTGCAGCGCATGACAGACCGTATGCATCCATCATTTCAAAAGAAGCTGACACCACATATGCGCACACTACGAACGTGCTCTCTGAAATGGAGCACTATGGGTTGATCTCCTTCAATCAAGACGGAAGAGTGAAGTATATCAAGCTGACCGATCTTGGCAAGAACATAGCAGATGCGTTAAGGGGATTGATCGGCACCTTTGAGGGAGTTGAAGTTATTCCACAAGTTGAGGAAATCACAGAGCTGCAGGAGAAAATCACATTCTTACGTTCAAGAGTGGAGAGGATATACAAAGAGGAATTCGCCAACAAAAGACCCCTTAGTGTGAAAGAGTCCACCAGGGTAAGCAGAAGGCTTGGACCATATTGCAGAGAAGTACGCAAGATGGACAGAACGAGCATTCAAGATAAAGCGATCAAAAAAGAGTTTGATGAGTTGAAAAAACGGATAGAAGAGCTGATGTCGCTCAAGGAAGAGCTCAAGTCATAAGATTACCTTCTGAGTCTCTCCCATAATCTGACAAACTTATCGCTATAGTCTTCTGTTGCGATGTTCACAGAAAGTTCTCCATCGGCAAAAGTCACGGAAGCGCGTCTGATGTTACATTTATAATACTTTTCTTCATTCCCCGATAGATTGATGATCGTTTTTACGTGTTGTACTTCCCACATGATCTTTCTCCAGCGTAAAGGTTATATCATTATTAATCATTATAATTGTATACACGTTTTCGTGAGATGAAGAAGATGCTAGACTGGCTATCCATGGCAGCAGAAAAGGCAGAGGAGAGAGCTGCGAAGAGAGCGGAGAGGATTGAGCGCGAACACCAAAGAGTGGACATTACAAACATAAATTTCGCCATGTTCGTAGTGGCTATGCTTCTTCTACTGTACTTGGTGATATACGCTATCTAAATCGTAAAAAAAGCTCATAACGTTTCCGGCGAATTTTTCAGAATGGTAACCCACCACCACTTTGCCATGTCTACCAGGTCCTTGCTAAACTGTCCAGACAGATGATATTCCCCTCCCCTGATCTCGAGTAGACCAGCACCCAACAACTTGTTCCGCATGGCATAGAAAGAAGAGCGGCTGACGCCCAGTTCTTCTACCAAACGACTCCACTCATTGACCAAGATGGGCTGACCAGCACTTTTTCTTTCCTCAATCATCTCGAGAAAACGCTTGGCCCTCATAGCCGTCACTTCTCCCTGGAACAGACGACGCATAAGCTCAAGATAAGGATCTCTGGACTGGGTTATTCGGGCAGTTGCATGCGATCTCACCACCATTGTGGTGGCTGTCCTTGGGGCATCTTTTATTTTGGTCATGGTTTCTCCTTTCATAATTCACTTTCTGGTACATATTTTCTCCCCTAACTCTCACTTTTTTCTACAACATCATTTTTGACATAAATATTCATTGCATAATTTTAATTAATTTCTTTTTTTATTTTATCTTTTTTTCTTTTTAGATGAAAAATATAATCTCAGATGCATCTGAGATGCATCTAACTTCATCTAATTTGAAGACTCATAGAAGCAGCAATTTGTTGTTATTACTCTTTTATGCCCTATCTATCTCAAAAAAGCTTTTAAAATGTCTTTTGATATTGAAACCAGCAAATTTTATGCTTACAACTGAGTTTGAGTCAACATAGAAATTTTTCAGTTTTGTATGATCTACAATAGATAGATCCATTTTTAGCGTTATTACAAATAATATAAGAACAACTTTTCAATCCCTAAAAATGTCGATCTTTACCAACTCAATCGTTCCAAAATCTATAAGAATTTAGGTGATGGTATGTGCAACTCCCCCCTTAATGACCAAAAGTATACCAAAATCGACGATCCAGCAATTTTCTGAATTTTGTTCTTATGTAAATTGGAATAATCCCATTTTTAGTTTTTATAAGTGATATTGTATATAATACTTATAGTATCGAATCGGATAGGAGAAAATAGTCTAAAGGTAATATATAATCAAGTATCAATAAAAAATTTTAGTGAGATTCTAATAGTTATGTTATAGGATATATTATGTATTAATATCATTACAAAGTATCTTTTATAGTATATACATTGTTAGACAACCCTAAATATATTTAGGATAGCCTAAAAATAAAAAATGACATGAATTGAAAAATGGGATGAGAAAAAGTGAGAGTTAAGATGAGAGATCATTTCTCTTTTTCGCTGCCCAAAAGCTCGTCTACCGACTTTGACCCATGCTTGGTGATGATGGCGTTTATCTGACCGATGTTCATGGATATCTCTCGCCCACAGATGGCCTTCCGTTTCCTTTGCCCTTGCTCTCTTGGATGATGCCCCGTGCCACCGAATGTCAAGATTTTCCGCCGCTGCCCCCCAGGCAAGTCTTCCCGCATGGGAAACCCGTCCTTGTCCGTTCCACCTGTGATCTGAAGCTTGTAACCTGACAGTCCAACCACCTCTCCGTCAACTGTGCTGCCAATTACTTTGCCCACAAATTTACTTGCATGTGCTCCAGAAACCTCAGCTTGATATGCCTTCCCACTCTTAGGATCTGAAATGACCACCCTAAAGTCCACCATATTTTTCCCTACCTAGCCCAAAATGGGTCGCTTTTCCGTTTTATTTCTAGAAACGCCTCCAACGCCTCAAGTTCGTCCACAGGTAGTGTCTCATATAATTCCTGCTCTAGAATCTTCGCATGTTTTTTGGGAACATCCACATACAATAGGTCGCCCTCTTTTATCTGCCGCCCAACCGTGGGCCCTTCAATGGATATCGCAACCTCTTTTCCAACAACAGCTTCAGCAAGGCTCTCCCCATGCTCCTGAATCCCTTTGATAGTCCCAACGCATATGTTATCCTCTCTGATCACAGAAACGCCAGGCTTGATTTTACCACCAAGTATCTTCACGCCAACGATTGCCGGTTTACTTTGCCTGAACACATAGCCTGGCATAAGCCTGAACCTACCAGCTCTAACGATTGCCTCGAGCCTTTTTCTCTCATATATCGACCGCTGTTCTTTAACCCACACCTCATAGTCCTCTACCAGCCGATAGATCACATCATCCTGAAACACTTGCACCTTGGACTCTAATGCCTCCTCTTTCGCGTCTGGGAGTACCTCTACACAAAACCCAATGACGACCGCTAGATATGGATCCTTAATCGTCGCAGCCTCGATGATGTCTCGTTTTGAGATATTACCAACGTCAGCTTTCCATATCGGAACGTTAGCATCGCTCAGCTCTTTCACCAACGCCTCCAAAGATCCGATCGTATCAGCTTTAAGGATTACACCGATCTCGCCTGTTTGGATCTTTACCGCCTCCAATTCGGATTTGATCTCATTTGTTATCCTCCCTACTAGGGCTTCATCCTCGACAACTCGCATCGGTGAGCCAGCAAGTGCATTCTCTAGGGAAGGTGCAACGACTTTTATGCCTGCTGCGGCAACGACTTTCTCCACTCGCTGAAACTTTTCCTCGGCTCTAATCTCAGCCAGAGGTCTTGGCTTTAGTAACGCACGCACCCTTGTCATGATCGGTTCACCATAGCTGCCAGCTATGATGGTATCACCTGTCTTAAGCTCTCCGTCATATAGTATCACATCAAGCGTTGTGCCAAGTCCTTTCTCTTCTTTGACCTCTAGCACGGTTCCAACACCAGGACCTTTGGCATGAAGTCGTAGATCTTTCTCTAGAAAGCGTTGTGCCAAGCCAACTAAGATCATCAATAGATCTGGAATCCCTTCACCGGTCTTAGCACTGATCGGAATCACACCGACGTTCTTCTGGAAATCCCTGATCCTATCATATCGGTCAGAACTAAAACCCACCTCATGTAGCTGACTGATCAGCCTATAGATGAGATCGTCGAGCGATAGTTTTGCATACTGGCTTTGGTGCTCATATGTTGATGTGAATGATTCGTCCTCGTGTGGGCGCCACCCATGGATTCGATCGATCTTGTTTGCCGCTAACACGAATGGCGTTCGGAAGCGGCGAAGGATTTTCAGCGCCTCTGTCGTTTGAGGCTGAAAACCCTCAATTGTGTCGACCACGACGACTGCTAGATCTGCTAGTGCTCCGCCCCTGCTCCTAAGCGTCGTAAATGCATGGTGTCCAGGTGTGTCGATGAAAAGCAGTCCTGGAACTTTGAAATCGCCTTTCATGAGAGGACCACATATGTTCTGAATGATTGCTAGCGGAACTTCAGTGGCACCTATATGCTGAGTGATAGCCCCCGCTTCCTGCTCCGCTATGCTGGTACCACGTATCTTGTCCAGTAGCGATGTTTTGCCATGATCGATGTGTCCCAACACACATATGATCGGAGTCCTTAGATCTGCTTTTTCTGCCGTTTTAACACCACCTATTCTATGAGCTCAGACTCACCGAAAAATATGCTGATCTCCCTCTTCGCACTCTCCAACGAATCGGATGCATGAGCTATGTTTTGCGTGATGCTGAATCCAAAATTACCCCTGATCGTATTTGGTGCGGCTTTAGAAGGGTCTGTCGCACCAACCATGCCTCTTACCACAGACACAGCATTTCTTCCTTCGATGACCATCACCACAATAAGACCAGACATGATGAAATCGACTAACGAGCTGAAGAACGGCTTATGAACATGTTCAGCATAAAGTCGTCCTGCAGTTTGCTCATCAACAGACATCATCCGGAGCGCGATGATCTTTAGCCCTTTTTGTTCGATGCGAGAGATGATCTCCCCAATCAGTCCCCTCTGCACTGCATCTGGTTTGATCATCAGGAGTGTGCGCTCTACTTCTTCCATCAATATCACTCAGTCTTTTTCCTCGACCTTGGCTTTTTCTTGACCCTCTTCACCTTTTTCCTTATCCACTCGATCTTTCTGGAGACCCTGCCAAGAGCAAAGTTATTCTCACATTTAGAGGAGCAAAAGAAGTAGATGGTTCCATCGCTCCGAACAAACATCTTGCCTGTTCCTAGCTCTATAGGAAGCCCACAGAACGAGCATTTCTTTTCCATATTCATCGCGTCGTCAGTTTCTTAGCCTCTCTTGCGGTCTCAAGTAATATGAGGATGTCGCCTATGCGAACGGGCCCCATGCAATTGCGAGTGATGATCCTGCCCTTATTGACGCCATCAAGAATGCGACACTTGACCTGAGTGGCTTCTCCATGCATTCCCGTCCTGCCAAGCACTTCGATGACTTCTGCAGGAACAGCCTCTTCATCCTCTGCCATTTAGATCACTTTAACGCTTGAACTTTTTGCGCAATCTCTTCCACGAGATCTTTGCTTTTGCCTGCATCTATGATTGCAGATGCTGCACAACCAACATCCAAGCCAGATGCTGCACCAAGCTCATCCTGCTTGCGGACATATATGTATGGTGTATTCTTTTCCTCGCATAAAGGTGGTAGATGCACAACGATCTCCTCTGGCTGGACATCCTCGCCTATGAGAACGAGTTGTGCGATGCCTCGCTCGATCGCTTTCGTGACCTCGTTCGTGCCCTTTTTGATCTTCCCTGTGTCCCTCGCCAATTCCAACAATTCTAACGCTTGGTCCTCTAACTCTTTAGGGACCTCAAATTTAACATATATCGGTTTTGCCATTTTCGAACCTCCTTCCGGGCTAAGCCCTTCATCAATCATCAGCCATTAATGACTTGGCTTACAAGTGACTCTTTAATAATTACATTATGTGGTTTAAATGTTGTGATTATGTTAAGCGATGTGTGGTATACTTATATGCCAAGGAGTTGCTTCAGTTGACTTGAGGGCTAGTTGGAGGGAGACTTTGATCAATGCCACGATGTATTTTATTTCTCCTCCAAGTGTTTCTCTACCCTATTCTTCATTTTCAAAAAATCCCCGTGAACGCCCATCTTTCTGCATATGTCCTCTAAGTATTCCTTATCAAGGCTCTTCATCTGTCGCACATAAATTCCCTCGGCATCTCTGATATCCTGCTCGCTCCCGAAGACGAGTTTATTGGCAACTATGTCCTCTGAAGAGGCAAGGTATATTCTCGTGCCCATGTGCTCGAAGGCTATTCTCCTCCTGAGGGTACGCCTGTCCGTCTCGTCGTAGACCTCTTTCACATCCAGCCTTATCATGGACCTCTTATCCTGCACCGTGCAGTGCGACTTCTCCTCAAAGGCCGTCCTCATGTCCTCGACGCCTGTAAAGAAACCATTTTCCCCCAGAAATTCCACGAACCTCGCTATCTCTTCTTCCTCAATCTGGAAGATCATATCCACGCCCATCGTTGTCCTGGGAATCCCGTGGAAGATTACTGCCAAGCCGCCTACTACGACGTAATCGATCTTCTCCCTGTTAAGGAAATCGCATACCAGCGTTAATATTTCATCCATGTTCCGCATGCTTACCAGCCTCGTGAAGCTTTAGGGCGAACCTGATCAGATCTAGGCCCTGTTGGAAAGTCTCTGCACCGGTGAATTTTCTAGCTCTAACGGCCTCCCTGATCCATTCCTTCTCCCGAACCTCTCTCACCTTTTTTCGGAATTCTTCTAAATTTTTACTTGTTTTTTCAGGGGTCATCTTCTTTACTCCTCTGTTTTTCTATCTTTTTCGATTCCATGTCCTCACTTCATCCTGAGACGCTTGCCCCACAACTCCTATTAGTACTTTTGTCCCCAACAATCATTTGTGCGCAAAATACGCCATGACTTCATCATCTACGGAATCGATCCTCACGAATCCAAATCGTTCAAATTGGACGACATTGCCCAACTCTGAGCTAATTCCCTCTTCGCCGATGCCAGTATATTCGCCATCTGGGCATAGCACTTTCACCTTAACTCCTCCTGGAGGGCACCAGTGAATGATGGCTGCGCCTTTTTTGATGATGCTCAGATCGTTCCCGATGTACTTTGCCCTGAGCGGATGTAAGCTCGTGATTTGGATATTGTACAAGTCTTTAAGCCGCAGCTTATCGTCTTTCTTGATGCCCTGCACGTCCCCTTTGCATACAAAAACTTCCCCTTGCACGAAGATCTCTCTAAAGCCCCTGCTCTCTGTAGGGTGGAGTGGAGCCTTTGCCACAGTTGGCATCACATCCTCTATTTCCAAGCGAACAGGATCCCAAACGAAGAAGTACCGATTCGCGATGGGATCTATGATCTTCCTGTTTTCAGCATATAACGTGTCCATGCTGACTGCTATATCGGTCTCACTCACGCCAAGATCGATCATGAAATTTCTGATCGTCTCTGGTTGGATGCCCCTCCTCCTGAGGGCGCGCACCGTCGGCAACCCAGGATCATCCCAGCCCCTATATTTTCCCTCGTCGATTGCCTTCTTCATCCCACTTGTGCTGAACTTGCCAAATTCATGGATTCTAATGCGTCCCCAGTGACTTGTCTTTGGATAGGTCCACCCAAGATAGTCGTAGACGAATTTCTGCCTCTTCTCGCTATCCATCAAGTCCTTTCCCCTTACTATGTGCGTGATTCCAAGCAAATGATCCTCTATTGCAGACTCAAAATCCAGCATTGGCCAGACATCGTATTTGCGTCCCACCCTGGGGTGCGCTTCTTTGATGATCCTGAGAGCAACCCAGTCGCGTAGAGCAGGGTCTTTATGCCGCATATCTGTCTTTATCCGCAGAACCGCCTCTCCTTCGTCATATTCGCCAGCCAACATTTTTTTCCAGTATTTCAGATTGATTTGGACTTCTTGTTCTCGATGGGGACAAGCTATCATGGAATCTTTAAGAATCTTGAACTCATCTCGATCACAGAAACAGACGTATGCCTTGCCCATTTTTATGAGCTGCTCAGCATACTCGTAATATTCATCAATTCGATCAGAAGCCATCACGATCTCGTCGGGCTTAGCACCCAACCATTCACAATCCTCTTCGTACCACACATACGCCTCCAACATGGGTCTTTTAGTCTTTGGATCGGTGTCATCAAATCGAAGGATGAACTTGCCGTTGTACATTCGTGCATACTCGTGATTGATGATTATGCCCCTCGCAATTCCCAATGTCGGCGGTCCATTGGGATTGGGTGCAATCCGCATTGTCACGCTCTTCTCAACCTCCAAAGGGGGAAGTCTACGCTCCTTCTCCTTTTTTTCAGGCACCATCAATTCAGGTGCAATTTGCCGGAGTCGTGCTAAACGTTCAGCAGGGCTCATCGCACTTATTCTATCTATGATCCCTTGGAACAGAGGCGCAATCTCCCTCGCTTTTGTCCTAAGCTCAGGGCATTCGCTCATCACCTTGCCCATCACAGCGTCCGCTAGGGGAACGGAGTCGTATTTGAGGGCATTCTGCAATGCATATTTCTCGATGACTTCTTCGATCGATTTTCTCATCGATGTACCTCTATCTTTGTATTACTTGAAATTATGGCAACAAAACCTTTATCATCTCAATGTCAAGTATCGGTTGTCATTCTTTTCCTGAGGTGAAACGACATGTCAAATCATCGACTGGAGAGAGCGAAGAAACACATATTTTCAACTGGCTTAGGCGATATAGGCTCCTCGCTTTGTGGGGCAAACATGACATATGGTCTAGCGAAGATTCACTGGGTACAAGAACAACTGGGGATGGAACCCAACGCGACCTTCATCTCGGGTCCAGACGAGACCGTCACCAGGAACAAAATGAGATGGAGGAATGGGTTTGGCTATGGCGGCAAGATTTCGTGGGGCGACGGTAGGGCGAAGATCGTAATCTTGGATGTGATGCCGAATGCCTGTGGCATGCTCGTTGGAGGTATGAACGAACTGCCAAAGCCTGAAGAGCTTATCGAGCGGATCAATGAATTGGAGACTAAGGAATCGTATGTCGATGATATCAGGGTGCAATGGGATTTTAGTAAGAGCAACCATTTTATCGATGTGTTCAAGGTCGTGAGATTAGCGGACGTCGATCTTGCCGATCATGCGTTCATCATCCATAGCGGGGCACCGGAACTAAAGGGCGACAATGCTAAGGGATTTGGACTGTATGTTCATAAAAGCGAGATTCTGAGGGAAATGGCAGAGACGATGGAAACGCCGTTCGGGAAAGCAAACGTAATTCTGGAGAACGACGCAAAAGAGTATCTACAATTCTTTCATTTTGCAGATAATTTCTCCAAGAAGAAAAGAATGTTGGCAGCAAAAATGTTGTTTGGAGATTTTGAGGAGATATCGAATCCATTGCATCAGGGCTTGCTGAACTATAATAAGATGATCCTGGGCACTCACGACATAAAAGATAAGTACGGTCTCCTATTCCCCATGGCCCTAAGAGCGGATCTGCCCGCATATCTGGTGAGGGGGAAAAAGAACCTATCTGATGAGATGATCGAAATTCTGGGTTTTTCCAAGAGGGCAGAAACTCTAGGCGTTTATTCATCGTTAAAAAATGCGAATATCCTCCCCCATGGAGGAGGATATACATTTAGGGATCTACTAACGGTGACAAATGTGATGGAAGTAGAAGGCGAAAGATATTTTGAAGTTGAGATGCACAACGCCATAGGACAGAAGATATTTAGCAATCCAAAAGACATCGAGTTTGTCTACAGGGGCAGGGAAGTCTTGATGAGAATGCTCGAGCTAGGACTTGGAGAATTAGAAGCGAGACTGATACCAGAATATGTGTTAAAAGTTTAATATGTGCGCGTAACCATGTAGTCCGCCAGCTCGATCAACAGCTCCTTTGTCCTGGAATCTGGCAGCACATCCAACTTGGATTTTCCCTGTTCTACTAGCGCAAATGCCTGCTCCATCGCATAATCGATCGATCCCGCATCGCGTAATTGCTGCACTGTCGCATCGATCTCCTCTGCAGAGGCGTCTCTCCCAAGGGCATCCAATTTAACGCCTTTTTTGAGCGCATGGATCATGATCAATGTCTTCTTCCCCTCCATGAGATCGCTGCCCCTCGTCTTTCCGAGTCGCTCCTCTGATGAGATCAAACCCAACACGTCATCACGTATTTGAAATCCAACCCCAATGGTCTTTTCTGCTTGCCATAACGCATCTGCGGTCTCATCAGTGGCACCACCGAGCAAGCTGCCGATCATGGCGGATGCTGCAAATAGGATGCCTGTCTTCTTCTGAACCATCTCCATGTACTCATCCTCGCTAACAGAGCTTCGTTTCTCGAGTTCCATGTCCATCCATTGACCTTCGCAAATGTCTGCGCATGTTTGCGAGAGAACATCCAGACAGCGTGCCACTATCTTCGACGGAGCGTCGACGTGTGCGATGATCTCGAATGCCTTCGCATATAGGGTATCCCCTGCCAGTATTGCCGCTGGTAATCCCCATTTTACATGAACTGTTGGAGAGCCCCTCCGTAACTCATCTTGGTCCATGATGTCATCATGGATAAGCGTGAAATTATGAATGAGCTCAATAGAGACCGCTGCAGGAAGGACTTTTTGTACGTCGCCACCAACTGCTTCGGCCGCTAGAATCAACATAGCTGGACGAAGTCGTTTTCCTCCAGCATCGACTAAATATCGAGATGCTTGATACAGTTCCTCTGGCTGGACGATGGGCAATAGCCGCTCTATAGCTTCATCGACCATTTTTCCCCTTTTTTTGATTTCACCGAGTATATGCATGAACGTCACCCGATACAAAGCTCTTGTCCATTGCGTAGCACGTGCACGGTATCGCCTAATACATAGCCAGCTTCTTCCGCCAATTCCGCATACGCAGATGTCATGCTAAGATCCCCATGCGAGGGTATGACTTGCTCAGGATTGATCATTCTGAGCAACTCCCAGTGATCCTCCCTAGATGCATGCCCAGAGACGTGCACGTTATCGTATATCCTAGCGCCTTTCATTCGTAGTTTCGTCTCGATAACATATCTGTTGGCAGCACTAAGCGGATTGGGTATCACATTCGCTGAGAATATGATCTTATCACCGCTCTCGATCTCATATGGGGTTGAATCGTTTGCAATTCTGGAGAGAACGGCATCTGGCTCTCCTTGGTGCCCAGTCACGATCGGCAAGTATTCGTCCTTGCCCTCTTTCATGACCTTTCTAAGAGCTTTGTCGATCGATTTTCGATTTCCACACACTTCTGCAGAATAATCTATATATCCCAATCGTCTTGCAACTTCGGAATATCTCTCCATAGATCTACCAAGTAAGAGCGGATGTCGCCCCATTTTCTCAGCTGCATCGACGATCGTCTTGATTCGTGCTATATGTGATGAGAACGTCGTTACAAGCACACCGGATTTCGTTTCCTCCGTGCCTAATAGCACATCCAGCATTAGATCATGCGCAATCTGCTCCGATGGGGTCTTGCCAGAGCGTTGAACATTGGTGCTCTCGGTGATCATAGCAAGCACTCCTTCTCCACCCAAACTTTTTAAGCGATCAAAATCAGGTTTATCGCCAAGAACGGGCGTCCTATCCAGCTTAAAGTCGTTGGCGTAGAGCATTATGCCCTGTGGAGTGTGGAGCGCAGCAAACACACAATCGATGATGCTATGTTGTACCCTAATAAACTCCACAGAAATGTCCTCTGTGATGGGGAACGTCTCACCGGCATTTAGTGTATGCAGCTCGTTCTCAGTGCCAAATTTGCGCTCTGAGGAGATCTGTTGTGAGATCAATTCAATTGTGAACGGCGTTCCTATGATCGGAGCATCGTATCGATGCGCTAGCTTTGAGATTGCACCTATGTGATCCAAATGACCGTGCGTGCAGATGATGGCTCTGACGGTGCCCCTAGCTGCGTTCATTATCGTATCATCTGGTATGGCACCTGCCCTGATGAGATCCAACGAGTGCATTTTTTCCGTCTCCACGTCTTCATGAATTTGCACCCTATCGAGGCGAAGACCCATATCCATTATCACTATGTCCGCTCCACAACGAATTGCTGTCATGTTCCTTCCCACCTCATCATATCCTCCGACCGCAATGATCCCTATATCCGTCATCTCGAAAACCTCGCTGTATCAAATCCCCTTTGCTCCAGAGCTTCCCTCGTCTCCCCTGTTATTATGAGCTGAGCATTGCGTAGATCTTCTATGGTAAGACAACCCACCAGAAACATCGCCACTTTCAGCTCCTCTACCATCCTTTTCAGTACATCAACCACCTCTTGCTTCCCTCTTAGGGCTGGAACCACTAAGGGCAGCGCAACCCCACAAAGAGAGGCTCCAAGCGCAAGACACTTTGCCATATGTATGCCATTACGTATGCCACCAGTTGCAATGACAGGAACGCCAACAGATGATTCGATGATGCTGATGGCGGTAGGAATGCCCCAGTTCCAGAACAATTCACCCAGATGTTCCGCCATGACATCTCCTTCCGCCCTTGCTCGATAGACCTCTACGCCCGCCCAGGAAGTCCCACCCTTTCCTCCGACGTCTATCGCCGCAACACCAGCTTCTTTTAACGCTACGGCAACGGCATGTGATATTCCCGCACCGGTCTCTTTTACGATCACTGGAATGCTCACGTCAGCGCATATTGCCCGAATCGCTTTGAGGCAATTTCTCGCATCCACCTCTCCCTCTGGCTGGATCGCCTCCTGCAAAAAGTTCAGGTGAATCGCTATAGCATCTGCATCGACCATTTCTATCGCGCGTTCGACCTCGCTTATCCCATACTCGTTCAGCTGGGCAGCACCTATGTTTGCGTAGACGAATGCATTTGGCGCGACGTCTCTGACAATGCGAAATGAGTCCTCCTGCTTCTTGTCCTCCAATGCGGCCCTTTGGCTGCCCACTCCAATACCAATGCCGAGTTCCTCTGCTGCTCTTGCTAGTGCTTCATTCACACTCTTTGTGTCAGGATGCCCGCCTGTCATAGATGCGATCATGATCGGCGCGTTAAAATGCTTACCCAGAAAGACGGTGCCCAGATCAATTTTTTCCTTGTGAATCTCTGGTAACGCTTTATGGACCAACCTGATATCGTCAAATCCGCTGGGGGCGGATTCAACATCTTTCTCGGCACAAAGCCGCAGATGTTCGATCTTTCTCCTAGATATATCCAGATCAATCACCCCGGATGATCGTCCCAAAATTTCTTTCACCACGTAAGAAATCCACGATAAGACCCTTTCTTGATGCGTTGAATATGTGAGAGGGGATGCCATCTTCTGCCAGTTTTACCAACTCATTTACCTTGGATGACATTCCTCCAGTGACATCAATGTCCCGGGATCCTCCTAGCAATCTTTTTACGTCGCCAAACGTTTTTGGAGTGATAATGCTAATGACTTCATCGTCATCCATTATCCCATCGACATCAGTTCCAATTCCAACCATTTTGGCATTTAAGCACCTAGCAAGATGTACGACTATCTGGTCGCCAGATAGTATTGCCCTTCTCCAACCCCTGTCCATCACTACATCGCCATGAACTACTGGGACGATGCCATTTTTTAACATCAATCTGATCTGATCGGTCATCATGTTCTCCACCCTTCCTTCGCGCGAGATCGCACAACTTAATGGGTGGACGGGCATGGTAAGCATTCCATTCTCGACCAATTTTTCAATGAATGCTCTATTGAGCTCTTTTACTGTCTCATGTGTGACTACGGTCTCATAACTACATTTTCCAGGTACATCCAAGCCAAATCTCTTGGCTTGTGGATGCCCGAACGAGCCGGCACCATGGACTATGACCAAATCTCTTACACCTGCGGAGGCGATCTCTTTTGCGATTCTACCCATCTCTTTGGACTTAAGGGTTTTCTCTTTGCTCTTATCCGTCAGGACACTTCCACCGATCTTTAGGATCGTAGCATTATTCATGTCTTACCCCTATTTCTGTCACTCTTGTCTGGATGGCACGTCCACCAACACTTTCTATGGCAGATGCGACTTCGTCCTTCTCATCAAAGTCGACCAGTGCGACCATGCAACCGCCACCGCCAGCACCTGTTATCTTTGCGCCGAGTGCGCCAGCCTTTCTCGCAGCATATATTTGTGCAGCCAGCTCAGGACACCCAACGCCTAAGGATTCGAGCAAACCTTGGTTTATGTTCATCAACTCGCCAATGTTCTTATAATCACGCTTATCTACTAAATACTCGCCCTTTCTTGCTAATTCCCCAATCGTCTGGAATATCGGCTGGATTATGCCTGGATGCCTATCTTTGAGTCTGGCCACTTGACGTACAAGCTCTTTGGTCGAGGAAACCATGCCGGTGTTTCCTATAACAATCCCGCAGTCCAAGCTCTTCAACCTCTTGCAGGACGGCAAAAAAACGACGCCACCCATCGTAGAAACGAACGTGTCAGTCGGGCTTGCTGCGCCCTGCACTTCTCTTTCAACTTCGTGTCCTAGCTGAGCTACCTCCTCCTTGCTCAGACCGATGTCAAATTCCAGGTTTAACGCAAACAAAGTTGCAATTGTAACAGCAGCAGAGGAACCCAATCCAGATCCAATTGGAATATCAGAATGGATGTCTATATTTACGCCCTCAAGCTCCACTAGTTCAGAAATCTTTTTGACGGCTCCAGCGACATATGGGCTTGTAATCTTCGACTTTTTTCCCTCTCGGACTCTAACGCGGGTTCGTAGATCTATGGCACACGCGATAGCAGGTTCCCCATAGACCACAGCATGTTCACCGCATAAGAATATCTTTCCGGGCGCCGAACAAGTAACCATGAAATCCCTCACAAACCTTTCAACATATCTTTTAGCTTATCCTTGCTGAGCTTAACGAATTGATCAGGATCGCTTGGGATCCATCCTTCGATTATCAAAAGTCCCTTGTAACCATTTTCGATGAGTTTGGAAAGTACCGCCCTATAATCGATGTTGCCAACTCCTATTGGCAAGTGATCATCAAACCCCTTGTTGTCGCTGACGTGAACGTGCTTTATGAGCTTTCCGAGCGTGTCAACAAAATCAATAAGAGGAGTTCCAATGGTGTTGGCATGTGCGACATCAAATGTCACTCGCAAGTTCTTCGAGCCCACATCTGCAACTGTCCTGACCAATTCTGTTGCGTGTACCGCCAATGCCTTAGGCTTGTTGGCAATGTTCTCGAGCCCTATGACCACATCAGCTCCACCTGCATAATCTGCGATATCTATGAGCGTATCTACCATGATCGCATGTGCCATACTTCTAGGGTACTTCCTTGATGCCACAAATCCTGGATGGACCACAAGCACCTCTGCGTTCAGATCAGATGCAACCTCAATTGCTTCTCTTAGTTGTCGAACCGTCTCAGACCTTATTCCAGGATTCAAGCTGGCGATGTTGAGATCATGATACGGCGCATGCACGGAAACGTCCAGCTCATAAGAATCCAAGAGCTCCTTTATGGATTCTTTCTCCTTCTCCGCATCTTCTGTTGCCCAATTTGTGTAAAAAGGATGCTCACATAGGATTTCCACGCAGGAGAAGCCCATATCACACATATGTTTCATAGCTGCTGGCAGATCATGCTCCTTGTAGTTCCAGTAGATTGCGGTAGATGCGCCAATTCTCATAACACTCTGTCCCATACATTAGAGATGATTCCCAGATAAAAGTATGCGTGATATGTGAAAAAAAATTTCGTTTCAATCCTCATTTTATGAGTCTGCGTATTGAAACATAAATAAGATGACATATAGCTTCCAGAGTGGCAATTCAGACATGACTAAAGTTCTTTTTTTAGCTCCTTAATAAATTTTTCACTAAATATTCCTTCGTCTATGGCATTTTTCATCAATTCCTGAAAGGTATCTTCCATTATTATTTGTGCGTATTGACCGTATCTTTTTTACCATTAATTGTTATCCAATATGGCATCCATAGATACTTCTCTCCACTTTCAGATTTCAGTTTAATATCCTTGGATCAAACTTCACTTCCCCCCTTATTGAGGGCTCCAGCCATTTTTCCACCTTGATAGCTTTGCGCCCTTCTCTACTTCACACACCTCTATAATTTTCCCTTTGTATTTAGGGCAGATAACCCACGCTACATTACCAGAGCCGCAATTGGGACATTCGATCTCTCTCTTTTCGATTTGCTTTACGACTATTTCCGATCTCTTGGGCGTGTTCCATAATTCTTTGCAATTATAACATTTTAACCACATATTATCCTCCCTTATGCAGTCTCTATTTTCAGCCTCTCTTTGAGTTTTGGTAAAATAATTTCATGCCAAACATCATAAGCTATCTTGCTCCCAAGATAAACAAGAATTAGCATGCCAATTGGCTGATCTACAGCTAATCTAATGTGGCGTCGACCAGTATCTGTTACGTTTATATCATCGAAAGCATGTGCTTTATCTGGATTATCCTCTTTTAATCCTTGAATCGTTCTGTTTATCAATGGGATAATTTCCTTTTCGGGTATCTCTTTTTCATAAAATTCTATTTCATATTTTAATTCTTTCATGCTAGTAGCTCCAACACATTTTCTACAAAACTCGATTCCGTGTTATCTATTCATCTATTACCCTTAACCCTCTTAATATACATTGGCAAAATATTGCTCAGTATCGACATTTCCTGCAGATTTTCATTTACATATTAACAAAACTACCAGATCAATTGGACAAGAGAATTTAATTATGTGTACGTAGAAAACATCGAACGTTATGCTAGAGTTTTTAGATACAAAATACGACAAATACCTTTTTGTCGCCATGATAATTGGTGTCATTCTCGTCGGTGTAATTGCAATACCAATCTGGTGTGGTTATATCGGTCCTTTGTCGGATGAATATTCCCAAACAACATCTAAGACATTTTATTTCAAGGTAAATAATACAACATTTGCTGAATGTAAGCTACAAGTTAAATGCTCAGCGAAAGCTGGAATAGACGATAATGAAAATGTAAAAGTCGAAATTAAAGGTTGGTTTTATGATCCTAACAACCGATTCGAGCATGAGAAGTTTAGTTTTCCAATTTATTTTGAAGATGCTAGGGTAACAAACACAGATCTGATCGGACATGTTGATGTTATTGCGACACCTTTCCCAGATAAACATAGATTGGAAGGTTATGGAAATATCACATTTTACTCTGATGGTTTAAAAGAGATATACACCCATAATCCTTAGTCAGAAGTACAAGATGTTATCTATTATTTTGATGAGCGATTGGACGTTGGATCGTTTACGGTGGGTCAAAAGTGACATACTCTCCGCCCTAAAGGGCGGAGCTTCCACAGAATTGCATGAGCGAAG
>JASEEV010000026.1 GCA_030019435.1 Methanocellales archaeon
CTTCTCCAGTGACTCCAGAGTGGTGATGAATATGTCGAGGTTCAGACGATACAGTTCTCTCAGTTTTTCTTCTGGGATATCATCAATGCCCTTCATAGTTTCCGAATTACCATTATTAGTCCATGATATTTAACATATCGCTATCCCAGCATATTGAATAATAAATGATTTCTGATCACTCATCTCAAAAAGATAAAATCTCTACTAACCATACCTTTACCCTAGGTTGAAAACGGTAACTTGAGCTGTATTTAGTGCCTTACAATAACCCCTTGATCTTGTCAGCCGTCTTTTCCATCTCCAAAAGGATCAGTCCCAATCCAGCCCCAGGATTGGTTATGGTGACTAAAAGAGCTTTAGGCCCTGCCCCTGCAGCGATCAACTTGCCCTCCTTTGACTCCACGATGATCCTATCTAGGACCCCCTTCTCCAATTCAGAAGTGGCAGTTTCTGCCGCCCCCAGCATCGTCGCAGACATCGCTGCAAAGGTTTCAGCACTATAAGAACGTTGAGCAAAATCAGACGCCATCAACAGACCATCCCTTGATACTATCGCAGAAGCCTCTACATCCCCCACCCCCTTCAGATCCTTCAACGCTTTCTCCAGCATTTCGGCCTTGGTCATCACTTCTCTACCTCATTTTTCTAATCTGAGATCTTCATAGTACCACTACGGAATTAAAATACCATGCTGATACCATGATTTCAAAAGGTTATAAATTTTACCTATGATGCATGCCAACAGATGTCTTGTGCAGCAAATATTTCTGTGATATCCTGATTACACTAAAACAAGAGCCCAAATCGTTCAATGAAATAAAATCCAAGCTCAAAATAAGTCCCCACACGCTGAACAGGCGTATAAAAGAGCTCACTGACTATGAGCTAATAAAACCGATTTTGGTGCGAGTGGAAGGTGAAAACAGGATCAAATACGAAATCACTGATAGAGGCAAGGAGGCTCTCCCTCTCATTGAGGAGTTCATCGATTTGTCCGATGCTATGGGAAAATTGGTCAAACGATAATTCAGAAATCCATCTTTGACTCCTTAAGCATATTGCACGCATCCATTTTTGTGCTTTCAATCCTCATTTTATGAGTTAACTGTTGAGGCATCCTCTACGACATCCAAGATATCCCTAATGTCGTCGATCTCGTAGTCCACCATAAAAAGTCAAAGATGTCATTTTTCTTCCAACCCACATCTTATGACTCTGCTCATTGAGACTTTATCACTTTCGCCACTAGCCAAGTCGGTGATCAGATGGTAAGAAGTAAGACAAGTTTGGCTTTTCTAGTAAGAATCTTCTTATGGGGATTGCATATAAGTAGATTAGACGAAATCGTAATAAATTTTAAGTCCATTCCAAATAGGAGGCTCTGTAGAAAACCTTTCCTCTCAACGGCAGAAGTTTTCCTCCAGAGTTTGATGAGCTTTTGGGTTTAATTCGGAACAGGCTGATCAGATTTGTGAACGAATATGGAAGCAAAGAAAAAATTCCCGAGTTTATCGCTAGAGGAAAGATCAGAAATTGCTTGAAAAACTATCATGAGCTCCAGCGTAGATCTATGCGAAGTGATAAGACGTTGTTCAGGGGATACACAGGAGTCATAGAATACGACATCAAGGAGATAGATGATGTTGGGAGGTGGCTGTTGAACATTGGCTTTATCATTGGGTGTGGACCAGACTCTTCTTTCGGCTGTGGATTTTTGCAGAACATCGTAGATTTATTTTATAGCCTTCGCCAACACTCCTAACGAACGCAATAACCTTGGTTTTGCCAGAATCAACTTCTTCACCACCGCTGAGGGATAATCCATGTCTCCATACTGGGATATGATGCTGAGTATCTCTGGATCGTTGAGCATCCCAATCAGCTCATTGATGTCCGAATCGCTTAGTCTGCTAACGACTTCGTTGATCCTCATCCCTATTTTGAGTTCTCGTCCTATTGCAGAGCGCCATCGCTTTTCATACTCCGCCAAGCGTTTCGCTGACGTATCCCCTTCTTTTACAGCGGCGGCTGCCACTTCTCCTGCGATCTTTGCACAGAGAGTACCAGTGTAGATACCTCCGCCCGAGGAGGGTTTGACTTGTCCTGCTGCATCGCCAACGATCATTATACCATTGCTTACCGTTCGTTTGAGCGGTCCAAGCGGAATGCTGCCCATCATAAGATCAAGACAAGATCCACGATATCTTTCTGAGATGATCGGATGAGAGTTTAGCATGGATGTGAGGTATTGGAGGGGTTTAGAGGTGCATAATCCTATGCGCGCGACATCTTCTTCTATGGGAACCGACCAGGCAAAAAATCCTGGGGCGACGGACCCAGTAAATATTTCCACAAAAGAATGGTCGTGTACATCATATAATCCCAGGATTTGTATCCCAAGTAGGATTTTTTTCACCTTTCCAAGGTCGGACCACTTTGCAATATTGCTTTTAACACCATCAGCACCTATTATGATTTTTGCCCTTATCTCCGAACGCTCGCCCTGGCTGATGACCTCTAGGACATTCCCATCTTTTTTTAGACCTATTGCTTTGGTCTGGAGCAACAGATCTGCACCAGCTTTTATTGCCCGCTTTGCAAGCTCTCGATCGAACATCTTTCGCTCTATCACATATGCTTTTACCTCTCTTCCACCAATCTGGATTTCATGCCCATCGGGTGAGTATATGAAAGCGCCCCTTATTTCATTGTTTATCCACTTACCCAACCCAATCTCACATTCACCCAAGGCCTTCACACTGATCAACCCAGTACATCCTACTGGATGTCCTATTGCCGCATGCTCCTCAATGAGCAAGACGGATGCTCCATTTCGAGCTGCATACTTGGCTGCCAATGATCCTGCTGGACCAGCACCTACGACGATGATGTCGTATTTCATTTTATCAGCACCATATTTATTATTTGTAAGCTAACATATTAGCTGTATCATGGTGTGGTAAAATGCCGAGCAAGATACTTAAATTTTTTAGAAAGCCCAAGGAACATGAAAATGACTCAGTTGACTATCTGTGCAAGTTTGTTCGACTCGATGGTGAAAAGATCGGCGAAAGCATAGCCGTTGATGATAAGTGGTTGTTAATAAAGCATGGAGCGGAGATCCTTGGAATTCCTCTTGATTGCATCATTGCCGTCTCAGAGGAGATCATCGTCGGCAAGTTCAACAAAAAAGAAGCTAGGAAAATTGGTAAAAAATGGAAAGACAAGTGTACAGATGAGCTTAAGTACGATGAAGTGGGATGAAGGTCCAGTGACCTTTGAATATAAGCAGTGCATAGTCATCAGGATGGATCTGTGTCTATCAAAGGGCAAACTGGCCGCACAAGTAGCACATGCTGCTGTATCAGCATGTGAGCATGCTGAGCAGACTATAAGAGATGCATGGAAGATGGAGGGGCAGAAAAAGGTCATCTTGGCTGTTGCCAATCTAGAAGAACTACGTGAATTAGAAGAAGAAGCCAAGCGATTCGGCCTTCCAACAGCCATGATCACGGATGCTGGTTTGACCGAAATCCCCCCTGGCACGATCACCGCATTGGGCATCGGTCCAGCCAAAAGTGAGGAATTAGATAAGCTTACGGGACATTTGAAGCTATTGTGATTGCAATGGTCAAGATCGGATTTGTAGGAGCGGGAAGGGTTGGCTCAACCTCTGCATACGCAGTATTACATACAGTCGACTGTGACGAGATAGTCCTCGTCGACATACTCAAAGATCTAGCTATCGGTGAGGCATTGGACCTAAGCACAGCCGCAGTTGCTATGGGTAAGGACGTGATAGTAAAGGGAGGAAGGGATTACTCGCCCTTGCGAAATTCAGATGTCATCGTGATCTCAGCTGGCGTCGCAAGAAAGCATGGAATGACTCGATTGGATCTCACAAAGACAAACGCAGCTATCATATCGAATGTCATGCGCCAAGCAAATCTTTTCGCAGGTGCAATTCTCGTTGTGGTCACAAACCCCGTCGATGTGATGACATACATGGTCTATAAAGCCTCTCACAAACCACGCAGCGAGGTCTTGGGCATGGGTTCTTCGCATGACACCGCCCGCTTAAGAGAACAAATGCTGGGGTATGGTGTGAGAGCGAATACGATGATGATTGGTGAACATGGTGATAGCATGTTTCCTCTGAGGGCGGATGTAGAGGGAATCAATTGGGATACTATCACCAAAGCCACGAAAGAGAGGGGTATGGAAGTCATAAAACGAAAGGGTGCCACTTATTATGCACCTGCCTCTTGTGTTGCAGAGATCGTAAAAGCGATCATCAACGATGAACGTGCTCTTATACCTGTGAGTGCTGTGTTAGAAGGTGAGTATGGACTGCATGACGTCGCAATAGGCATTCCTGCAATCGTTGGCAAGCAAGGAGTGGAAGTCGTGGAATACGATTTGGATGAGGAAGAGTTGACAAAACTGAGAGAGTCCGCTAATATCGTCAGGAAAATGCTAAAGGATGTCAGCAATTTTTTATGAATAACGCTACCATAATCCCTCAGCTTGAGCAAAAGATCGGAATGGAGCTATACTTGGCGAGAACCCCTGGTGTGGGTGGCAAAATTCGCCAGCTGATCGATGACTTCTACGTGGAGGAGATCTCCAACATAAAGGAGAGCAAAGAAGGGCGATATTTGATAGTCGAGCTGACCAAACGGGATTGGGATATGCACCATGTCATTAGAGATTTGTCCCGCTCGTTAGGCATCAGTCAAAAGAGGTTTGGTTGGGCAGGAACAAAGGACAAAAGAGCGCTCACAAAGCAGAAAATAAGCATCTGGGACGTATCAGAGGAAGCGCTTGAACGTATCAGTCTGCCAAGAGTTGAGCTTCACGCTATAGGACGCTCAAATAAGAGAGTTGCACTAGGAGACCTCTTGGGCAACAGCTTTCGGATAACGATAAGGGGCATTTCTTTGTCTCCTGGGGAGGCAGAGAAAAGAGTCCAATCGATATCGGACGAGATTGCTCAGGTAGGCGGCGTACCAAATTTCTTTGGAGTTCAACGGTTTGGCACACTACGTCCAGTGACCCATTTGGTTGGAGATGCAATCGTGAGGGGTGACTTCGAGAAGGCGGCATTAACCTACATAGCAAAACCATTTCCTAGCGAGCCGGAAGATGTGCGAAGGGCAAGAGGATATGTCTGGGAAACCCATGACTTCAAAGGCGGACTGAGACTTTTTCCGAGACATCTCCGATATGAGCGGGCGATGATGAACCACTTGGTGTCCAATCCAAGCGACTATACTGGGGCGTTCAGAACTTTATCACCTGGCCTCAAAAAGCTGTTCGTCCATGCACATCAGTCATATATATTCAACAAGATTCTCAGCAGAAGGTTGCAAAGGGGATTGCCGCTCAATATTGCTATGGAGGGAGACATCGTCTGCTTTGCAAACAAATCGGGATTGCCAGATACCTCCAGAATACAGTTTGTAAGCAGCGACAATGTGGACGGAATGAACCGTCTGATAGAAAGAAAAAGGGCGTTTGTGACAGCTCCGATAGTTGGATATGAATCACAACTTGCAAAAGGAGAACCCGGAGAGATCGAACGTATTATCATAGATGAAATGAGGATCGATCTAAATGATTTTGCCATTCCAAAAATGCCAGAGCTTGCCTCTAGCGGACTGAGGCGAGAGGTTCTGCTATCAGTCCAGCCCACTCATGAGATTGAGAATGATGACCTCAACGTTGGTCAGAGGAAAGTCGTCTTGGGATTTTCGTTACCCAAGGGCTGCTATGCAACTGTTGTGCTACGCGAGTACATGAAGCTATGACAGCAATTGCCCATATCGATTTTCTTCCAAGTATCTAAGATGATATCGAATATCGCTTTCGCTATCGAACCCGATGTGGAGTGATGGCTCGTTCATGTATCTTACGTGCGGCATTCCTTTGATCCCGCCGAGTTTTGCAGCAATATCGATCGCATCGTGTAGGTTGCCAAGTTCATCGATTAATCCAAGATTCTTTGCACTGGCGCCAAGATAGATTCTACCGTCTGCTAATTTTCTAACCTCATATGTCGACATATTTCGGCTTTGAGCAACCTCATTTACAAATCGTTCGTACACAGCCATTACTATTTGATCTGCATACTCTTTCTCCTCTTCGGTCAAGCCTCTCCAATCTGCACCCATGTCCTTGAATTCACCTGATTTTGCAATATAGAAATCGATTCCCTCATCACTATAATACTCTGACCTGTTTACGAAGACCCAGATCGCACCAATGCTTCCGGTCATCGTGTCTGGGTTCGCAACAATTCGTTCTGCTGGCGCCGAGATATAATATGCGCCCGAGGTTGCGATATCGCCCATTGATATGACCACTGGTTTTCCCTTTTCTTGTGCATTCTTGATCTCGGTTATGATCTCTTGTGCTGCAGCAGGCGTCCCACCAGGAGAGTTGACTCGTAAGACTATCGCTTTTACTGATAATTCATCAGTGGCATCTCGGATATTTTTGCAGATGTCCTCTGATGTCGCATACCCTATTTCATTTGGTACATTCCCGGCGATCATCGCTCCCTGAACATAGATCACAGCGATCTCCTCTCTAACAAGCCTAACATCCCTTATCGTTTCTGTAGCAACCAACAGTCCCAAAACGAGTGCTGCTCCAAGTACAACGGCTATCACCAGATATTTGATCGCCCTCTTTCCGGAATTCTTTTCCAATTTTTCCACTTTCTCACCTCCCTGATGCCTTGTCTTATGAAAAAGCAGGTGGGCCCGATGCGATTCGAACGCATGATCTTCGCCGTGTGAAGGCGATGTCATAACCAACTAGACCACGGGCCCCGAAGAGAAACTACGTTTCTCTTTCGAATCTCTTCCTTTCCAAGGAAAACGTAGTTTTCCGATGACCCTTTTCCTTTTGGATCAAACCTTTTTTAAAGGTTTGTTTTGGATAAAACCTTTTCCTAAAAGGTTTCTCCTTTGAACCTCTTTCCCTTTTATGGGCCCGATGCGATTCGAACGCATGACCACTCGGTTATGAGCCGAGCGCTCTAACCAGACTAAGCTACGGGCCCATGTATTGGGATATGTCACCCTCATTACTTAACTTTTATCGACACGCCGCCAACAGGACTCGAACCTGTGACATTCTGGTCTCCATCCAAGGAAAAACTGCGTTTTTCCCTTGACCCTTTTCCTACTAGTCTTCAAGGGAAGGGATTCAAAAGGGAAACTACGTTTCCCTTTGGTTAACAGCCAGACACTCTACCAACTGAGTTATGGCGGCCTAAGCAAGATAGGGTTCGGGACACTAAAATAGTTGTGGTTTAACTTAAGCCTTTTGAGATCCTCTTTAATCTTTTGATGAGTACTTTTACGTTTGGTCTAAATTGGGCTATGGACTTCATTGCCTTGTCAGTTGTTATGGCACCATGAAGGGACGGCTCGATCAGACCCTCATGCTCCAATAATCTCAGCGAATAGCGCACCTTGTGTTTTGGAAAACCCGTCTCCTCTGCAAGCTTTAATATTCCAATCGGCTCTTCTCGTATCACCATTTTTAGGACGACCAAGTGGCGTTCGAGCAACTCCAACTCATGTTCCAGTTTCTCGGTTAGCATGGAAACACCATACCTATATACTTATATCAATAGTTATTATCTATTTGTCATGAACGTCAAGGTCCGAGCTTCAAGGATCAAAGGGGACGTATATGCACCTCCATCTAAGAGTTACACGCACAGGGCAATAGCGATTGCAAGCCTTGGAGAGAAATCTACGATCAAGTACCCCCTTCTCTCTGGGGATACGATGGCAACGGTCCGAGCGTGTGAGGCATTTGGAGCGATTGTAGAGAGCTATGGGGGCGTTCTAAATATAGCAGGTGTAGGCGGGCGACCGAGGACGCCGGATGATGTGATAGATGTAACAAACTCTGGGACATCTCTCAGATTTATGACCGCCGTCGCAAGTCTAGTAGATGGAGCAGCAGTTCTGACTGGAGATGCATCCCTGAGAAAGCGGCCTAATGAGCCACTGCTCAAAGCGATCAACGATCTTGGTGCAAGGGCACTCTCCACCAAGGGAGATGGGACTGCACCGATAGTCGTGCATGGCAAGCTCAAGGGTGGAGAGACCATCGTGGGTGGATCGGTCAGCTCTCAATTCATCTCTGCATTGTTGATCGCCTGCCCATTTGCAGAGAATGAGACGGTGATAAAGGTGGATGGTGAGCTGATATCCAAGCCGTATGTGGAGATGACCCTTGAGATGCTAGAAAGGGCAGGTGCTAAAATCACGGCTGAGTCGGGCGAATTCACGATCCCATGCGATCAAGCGTTCGATCTTAGATCATATGCCGTTCCAGGGGACTTCTCCTCTGCGTCATACATGCTTGCTGCTGCGGCGATGACAAACTCAAAGGTGAGAGTGCGCAATCTAGTTCCATCGAAACAAGGCGATGTTGCGATCGTTGCGATACTGAAAAAAATGGGCGCGAACGTATCGTGGAACCAGACCAAAGGGATCGTGACCGTAGATGGAGCTGACCTGAAAGGAATAGAAATTGACACAGGAGAGGTACCCGATCTAGTTCCAACCATTGCAGTTCTGGGTGCCGTCGCCGATGGAACCACCACGATCAGTAATGCAGAGCATCTTCGATACAAGGAGACGGACCGATTACATGCGATGACATCTGAATTGAGAAAGATGGATGTAAAAATAGAGGAGAAGACGGATGGGATGGTCATCGAAGGGACAAGTTTACATGGCGCAAAACTGCATGGCTACCATGATCATCGGATTGTCATGGCACTAACGATAGCCGGATTAGTGGCAGAGGGAGAGACCGTAATCGATAATGCTGAATGTGTGGAAGTATCCTATCCAGACTTTTTCGATGATCTATTTGGCATGGGCGCCAACCTTGGGGTGGAGTAAATGGGTGGAAATTCCTTTGGCGAAGCGTTTAGAATCACGACTTGGGGCGAAAGTCATGGAAAAGCCATTGGGGTCACAGTAGATGGTTGCCCTGCTGGACTAGAGCTATGCGAAGCCGATATCCAGGCGGAACTTGACAGAAGGCGACCAGGTCAAAGCATTGTGACCTCTCCCAGAGAGGAGGCGGATAGAATAGAAATCCTTTCTGGCGTGTTCAATGGCAGGACGACTGGCACTCCGATCTCAATGCTCGTTCAAAACGTGGACGTCGATCCCAGTAAATACGAATCGCTACGACACACCCCGCGACCTGGTCATGCCGATTTCACGTATGAAGTGAAGTACGGCCTCCGAGACTGGAGGGGCGGCGGAAGATCCTCTGCCAGGGAGACTATTGGAAGGGTGGCAGGAGGGGCAATAGCCAAGAAACTGCTCAGCTCGCAAAAAATCGAGATCTTGGGCCATGTGATCCAAGTCGGTGGGATCATTGCCAACAAAGTAACGTTAGATCAAATTCGAGAGAACGTGGAGCAAAATCCAGTAAGATGCGCAGATATGGAAACTGCGGAACGCATGTGTCAATACATCAAAAAAGTGCAAGCAGAGGCTGATAGCATTGGAGGCATCGTTGAGATCATCGCATTGAGCGTACCAGCTGGCGTGGGCGAGCCCGTGTTCGATAAGTTGGATGCAGATCTGGCAAAAGCTCTGATGTCTATTGGGAGTGTAAAGGGCGTTGAGATAGGCGTTGGATTTGGATGTGCAACGATGCGAGGAAGCGAGATGAACGATCCGTTTGTGCTTAGAGAAGGTGTTATAGTAACGGAGACCAACAATGCTGGCGGCATCCTGGGCGGGATATCCAATGGCATGCCCATAGTGTGCAGAATTGCCGTCAAGCCAACTCCGTCCATAGAAAAGCCACAGAAAACGGTGGACCTAGCTGAGAAAAAGGAAACGGAGATCCAGATCAAGGGAAGACATGATCCCTGCATCTGTCCAAGGATCGTTCCGGTAGCAGAGGCGATGGTCGCTCTTGTGTTGGCGGATCACATGCTCAGGGGGGGATTTATTCCTAGGACATATCGCTAGGCATGTTCGATCCTCACACCGATAAAGGCGCCAAATGGCTTAAAAACTCTTGATAATGCCCCTTCAAGTCGCTCGAAATACTTCAGCAAAAAACTTGGCGTGTGAGGTGGAGCAAATAGCGTTGTTTTCCATCTCACCTTGCCAAAAAATCGCTTGAGCTCTGGAATACTGTAAAATCTGGCACCGGCAAATATGGTCTTTTCAAATAACGATTTTATTCGCCTCTCAAAAGCCCACACACTCCATCTATTCAATACTCCAACGATGATTCTACCGTCCCATTTTAAAACTCGTCTCATCTCAAAAATTGCCTTTTTTGGATCGAGAAATTCAAACGTGGTCACCAATACAACTAGATCGAACACGTCATCGTTGAATGGCAAGCTCTCGGCAGTACCGAGGATAAACTTTATATCTAACCCCTCTTTCTCTGCCTTCTCTCTTGCGATTTTTAACATGTTCCCTGAGGGATCTATACCAACTACTTCTAACCGCATATGTGCGAGCTCTATCGAATAATTTCCCGTACCACAGCCAATGTCTAGAACGGTCTCGCCTGATTTTTGCTCCGCAAGCTCGAATATTAACTTCTTTTCCAACCGGTTTGCATAAGCCCCTAGAGGTGTTTGGTACCAAGCGTCATACTCGCTTGCTATTCCATCAAAGTTCATCTGATTGCACCTAACTTTGATGCGATACTCAGCGTCTTATCCCGCCTATCGTCTATCTTTACTGTGGTGACAACCCTTTTCGCTCCCATCCTGAAAACAGCCTCATGCGCCATTTTCACAACACTGAATAACTCATCCAAGTTTTTCGCCTCAATAGTGGTGGACATCGCCCCTTGCTCATGTTTCACGTTAGCACTCTTCAACGCTTCCAGCGCAGCCCTTACATACTTGCTTATGCTCACATCCTTGCCTAAAGGAATTATGCTTAACTCTGCTACAACCACATACACTCCCCCTACTTATTCCTTAGGATATTAGGATCAACATTATGATATATACCCCCTGCCCACTCGCGCTATCTCCTTCATCAAATTGCTATCGCCAATACATATCGTAGATATTCTCGTGGTCATTGCAATCTTGTGTGCTACCTCTAGCACTTGCTCCTCTGACCCGATATTTGAGCGCCCATCCGAGATTAGCACTATGTGCTTGTTGCCGCCTTTCAAGGCTTTCCTGGAGGCTTTCAAGCCATCCAGCATATTGGTCCTGCCAAAGGTGCCAATCCTGATTACTTCGTCAACCAAAGCACCCTCATCGTGTGTCGGCTCAAGAATTATGTACCCGCGACTGCCAAACACCACGATGCCCAATTGATGCCGCCCCCTCGTCTTGATCAGGTTGATAGCGATCGTCTTAGCGAGCAGCATTTTTCTGCGCATTGAATGGCTATTATCTATACATAGTAGGATATCCTTTCTATCCTCAGACCTAGGTCTCACGATCAGGTATTTCTTCTCCATCTCTGGGGGATCTTTCCTAGGGACGCCAATTTCCTCAATGTGTGTCTCACAGATATCTCCCTAAATGGAACGATTTGGGTATTACAAGTTCATTCTCTGTTTTGGATACCACACCCACGTCGATCAACCATTCTATGAACTGCCTGGTCTGTATGTCCATATCTGAGTTGAAGCTGAACAACTGAATGCCCTTTCTGTCCACTAGCGCCAATAGTTCCAGAAGGAGATTAGATGCTCCGACAATTTGCTCCTTCTTTTTCGATTCTTGATACCAAAAATCAAACTCGACCACCTTGGGGATTGCCATGTTTTTTAGGTTCACTAGGATGACGTTCTGATCAAACTCTGACTCTCTGCCATCGATGACCTCTATCACAATGGAGCGTGGATCCCTTAGAGCGGCTATCCTATGTGGCAGTGCGATCAATGCGCAGTCCAGCAGGTCTTCTAATGTCAAATCGCCCTTCAGCATCCCTCTGGCATGAAGCAGTTGCTTCAAAGAAGCAGCTCCCCGAACACTCGGACCGAAGATGACGTGCGGATGTTGCCTTATTCTATGTATTAAGTGCACTATCCCATCATCTGAGAATTCTTTCGATCGTGGCTTCAATATCTCCATCCTCATATCGCGATTTCAACGAGTTTTCGAGTGCAACCCGAATGTCACTGCCATCTACAACCTCTTTCCCATGGATCATGGCATGCGCTGCGACCTGCTCCACAAGTGATATCGTCCCGCGAACGCTGAATTGTTTCCCTTCGCGAAGACGTTTCGAGATGCTTGCGATTTTGTGGTATGTGTCAAGATCAATTGAAAACGGCGGGTTTGCATACTGTTTTAGTATCGCGATTTCATCCTCTATAGAAGGATAATCAATTTTTATGCACTCGAAACGATCTAGGAGATTGGCAGAAAGCCGCTCCGTGCCAGCATATTCCTCTGGATTCGCTGTAGCGATCAACAATGTGTCTATCTCCAGTTCGATGTCAAATCCTGCGATCGTCGTCCGCCCTTCCTCAAGGACTTGTAGGAGCGTGTTCTGCACCTTTTCAGGCATTCAATTTATTTCGTCTATGAACAATATCTTTCGATGTGCCTTCTGGATCTTTCCTGGGCGATATGTTAGGGGATGGTCGATTCCATACTTGAATGCGTTGACAGGGTCGATATCTCCGACCAAATCCTCTGGCAATATCTCTGGCGAGCCTTGTATTCGAACGAATCTATCTGTAACCGTCTCGGATTCGATTTCTGCTAGAGTTTTACAATGGTAACATGAAGGCTTTTCTGGAGAACAATTGAACTGACAGTCCTTTATCACTTGCATCTCTGGCAACAGCCTAGATATGATTTTTGCCAGGGTCGTCTTACCTGTTCCAGGCGGTCCCTCTAGCAAGAGGTGCCTGCCAGCCACAAGAACCGTTAAAATCTGATCCTTTACTTCCTTTGAGGCATAAAAACCAGCAAGTGGATCATTTCCACTCGCTTCACATATTGAAGCCCTAAGCTCGTCTCGTAGGCTCATCTCTCCTCCTCTATGATCTGCTCAATATGCTGCCTTGGCACAGCTCCAACGATTCTTTTGACCAGCGTGCCATTCTTGAACACTAGTAGTGTTGGGATCGACATAATCCCATATTTCACTGCAACCTCTTGATTTTCATCGACATTCAACTTTCCAAAGACGATATCTCCAGCATTGTCTTTAGCCAGAGCGTCAATGATAAGAGCCATCATTCTACAAGGAGCGCACCATGGTGCCCAACAATCTATGACAATCAAAGGATATTTCTTGATCGTGGGTGCGAAGGTGGCATCCGTCACTTGTATCGGTGTGTTTGGCCAGCTCAGCTCTTCTTGAGTCGACTGTTCGCCAAGTTGATTCATCAACTCTCGCATTCGTCGTTGTCTGATATTTTCTAGCTCGTCCATTCGATCGCCTTCTAATTTCCTGAACGGCTCAAGTCCCATAAATGGTTGTGCTTAGTTTTGACACAACCGTACTAATGCTTAACGATCTACCTTGATTTAAGTCTTGCGATGCCGAAATGTTGATGAAGGCTAAGAACGTACCCAAGAATGGTGTCGTAGTGTTTCCGATGCAAAAACTGATGAACGAAGACATAAAATGCATAGACATCTTACGATGTGTACTCAACCTGAACAGGCTGGAGGCAGATGTCTATTCTAATCTTGTCCATGGCGGCCCAGCACGAGTAGAAGAACTTAGTGAGCTAATGGGTAAAGACCGGAGCACTGTATATCGTGCGCTCCAGAAACTGATCTCCTGTCGGCTGTGTTATCGAGATACAAAGACGATTGAGCGGGGCGGGTATTATCATGTTTACTCTGCAATACCACCAAAGGCCGTAAAGAAGGAGGCGAAAAAGTGCATTAACAACTGGTACCGTAGTATGAAAAATGCTTTGAAAAAATTTGATGAATTTTAGTGCATTTGGGGATTTTGCAGCATTTCAAATTTATCACACAATTTTCTAACAATTTCGCTAATCCGCCCATAATCCTCACTGTAAAACAGATGACTCTCGCAATCACAATCGCTCGAGCCAAAGCCTTTTATGGACGCAAAGCGTGCGGCTAGTTTCCTCGCGGTATCGCACTCCTTTTTCTCGCTATAGAAGATTTTTCTTATCCTTCCATGTGCAAGCAAATGATCGATATGCCAATATAGCTTCTTCTCCCTCCTCAGATGGCGCTCGATTCTCGGCTCTAATCCTCTCAAGGCGGAGCCAACGTATGCATAAAAGCCAGCTTGAAATTTTATTTTTCCTAGGCTGCCAACTTGGATCTCTGCACTCTTGGGAAGTTCTATGAGTAGAACGTATGTGCCTTTCATTTTTCCATTCCAAACTTCCTTCGGTAATACTTTGAGTAGATTGCCCCTGCAGGATTATGCGCTAACACCCTGTCTTTCACGATAAACGTCGTCACTGGCGCCTCTGAATATTTTGAAAACAATGTATCATGTCCGAGGCACAAGCCACAGATTATGTTTAAATCCGTATCCTTCTCGTTAAGCATCATCGCCTGACCTATTGGATTGCACATCGCCTCATATCTATCATTCTTTATTTTCTCCAAGTTAAGGTCCTCCTTATCGATTCCACAGACCTTGCAACAGATAGAGTAAACCTCAAAGTCCTTTTCCAAAATCTCATGTAACATCCTGACCTCATTCTCTAGTCCAATGCAGAACGCAATTCCAAGTGTTTCATAGCCCATATCCTTACAAAACGTTATCAATTCCTCCAACCTCGTGAGTTTCATATAATGTCTTGACTCGAGCTTAGCTGCAGTCCTCATGATCTCCCAGACCTCGGTTTTACCCTCAGCTAGAACTCTCTCTTTGATATCCGTACAATCTTTACCCTGGTAGCATTCCTTATCATCACATAGAGCGCATCTCATCCTCACTCACCACAAAATAGCTTTGGTTTCCATGCCCCCTCTTCACGACCCGTTTATCCTCTTCTAACACTTCGATGTATTTTATTATCTCATTTCGATGGATCCCCAAAAAGTTCGAGATATCCCCTATCGTGCAAGGCCTTCGTTTCAAAAGCATCACTATCTCATCCTCTATGTCCTTCTCATATGCCTTCAGCGCCTTTCTGGCACGCGGCGTGATTATCTCTGCTTTTTCGCTTAACATTTTGCATATTTCTTTCATCTCACTAGTGCTCAATGGCATAGCAAGGGGTTCACATGGGGGCCTCACAACCGTGTTTAACTGGATTTTATCTGGGTTTATTTCGCTGATAACATCTGCCATTCGCTTTACCTCACCCCTGTCATCATTGATTCCTTTTACTAGCATGACCTCCAGCCAAATCTCGTTGTCGAACTCTTTTCTGAACTTTTTCAATCCTTCAATTGTCTTTTCCGTCACTAAGCCCTCATGCGGTCTGTTCACCCTTTCGAATATATTCTGCGTCACAGCATCCAAAGAAGGAAGAACCAGATCAGCGTTCCTTAATCCATCTCTCACCTCCACTTCAAAGAGCAACGAGCCATTTGTCAAAACAGCGATCGGAATATCAGTCATTTGCTTGATCTCCCCGATCATTTCGCCAATTTTTGAGTTTAACGTTGGCTCACCAGAACCAGAAAACGTGATATAATCTACTTTGTCGCGGTCTTCGACAAGATAATCTTTTAGCTCACTTATAATCAACTGCTTAGGAACGTATCCCCTCCTCTGTATCGTCTTGTTCGTCGTCCTTCCTAACTGACAGTACACGCAGTCAAAAGAGCACGTCTTGTATGGGATTATGTCCACTCCCAGAGAAAAGCCCAACCTTCGAGATGGCACCGGTCCGAAGATGTGCCTTTTTCGGTTCATGACATCAAACCTCCCCGCTCCATCCAGCCCCATTTGTCTCACAGGCATCTGGGAATCGCTGTGCAATTTCTGATTTATGCACCGTGCAATGGCAGGGAACTATTAGAGACACATCATTTAGTATATCGTAATCATCAAATCCATGAAATCCTCCAATGACGCCGTAGATGGATCCGAGCGAAGATGCTTTATCCAAAATTACCGATAACCCTGGATGAGCACATCCCGTTATTACGGTCAGTCCTCTTTTCGTCTCGAGAAGGAGAGATTGCTCCTTTATTTTAGTTCCAAGCACGCCAGTTGTATAAACGCGATCACATATCTCTGCCAACCCATCAACTTCAAGCAATACAGCTCTCGATGCGATCTCGCCTTTCAAACGCTTTGAAAAAGACGAGGGCACGTAAACCTCAACATTTGGATTTACGCTCAGCAACCACGCCAGTCCACCGATATGATCCCAATGGGCATGCGACAACACGATGGTATCTATACCCTTGGGATCGATACCCAACGCCTTCATATTGGATAGTAGTATAGTACCGTCCCAGCCAGTGTCAAATAAAACTTTTCTTCCATTCTCGACAAGACAAGAAAAGCCCCAGCCAGATTTCAGCTCTGCTAGGTGCAACTCGCTATCATAAGTTATTGTAATCCTCATTTTCTAACCTCTAGAATTCTCAAATTCATTATCTTGGTCATCTATAGCCCACATCTCCCCTCAATATTATCCCACATCTCTCGTATTTCTCTTGAGACTTCTCCATCAGAGAACTCAACTATGGGCTTTCCAGCAACCATAGCCTTCGTAACAACTGGATCGTACGAAATTTTACCTACCACGTTCACATCATTTCTTCGACAAAACTCGACTATCCTGTTGGTATTTTCCTCGTTGATATCATGTTTGTTGATACAGACTAAAGAGGCTATGCCAAAATGGCGAGTTAACCCCAAAATCCTTTCCAAATCATGTAAACCAGACATCGTCGGCTCGGTAACTATCAGCGCCGTATCAACTCCGCTAAGAGATGCTATTACAGGACACCCAATCCCAGGCGGACCGTCTATCAAGATCAGCTCTCGGGCATCATCCTCTGCTATTTTCCTTGCATTATTCCTGACAAGGGTAACTAGTTTTCCAGAGACTTCTTCGGCTATATTCAACCTAGCGTGAGCCATTGGACCGTACTTGGTTTCAGAAATTAGCACATATCCAGAGACCTTATCTTCAAGGGTTATCGCATCTACAGGGCACACGTATGCACAAACCCCACAACCATCACACAGAATGGGATCTATCATGTGGTCATCCATCGCACCAAATCTGCATTCCTCCTCGCATATCCTACAATCTGTACATTTTACCCCGTCTATTACAGCTTCTTTAGAACCCCTAAACTCCTGTTTGCTCCTTAGGCGTGGATCGAGAAGTAGATGAAGGTCGGGTGCATCCACATCACAGTCCGCTATAACATGGTTGTGTGCCAATGCTGCAAAAGAAGCGGTGAAGGTTGTTTTCCCAGTTCCACCCTTTCCGCTAATAATCGTTATCTGTTTCATGTGACCACTTCTTTATTTACAGCTTATCGGCCCTCCATACAGACGAACTTGACCGTACTCTTTAAGCTGGGTGTCCCACCACCTTGGCTGACGATTTCTAATGCCTTTTCAGCATCGTGAACTATTACTCCAGCAAGTACATCGGCACCGTAATCAAACAGAATTGGTGTTAATGGAGTGGTAGGTCCAATTACGAGTGTGTATCCACCACTGATCTCTAAGAGCCTCTGTAAACTCTTGTTCACAAATGTGCTCCCTGAAATTACTACTAAGTCGCACTTTGGTAGCAATGCCTCTGCAGCCGTATCTGGTAGTGCTCCATGCATAGGTCGTCTCTCAAATACAAACGCGTCTTTATCAAGTGAATCAATGAAGGGAAAATGACCAACGATCCCTATCTTGTCATAATTTTGAGCGATCGCTAGGATGCGATCAAATATGTTCACAACTTTATAGTTTTTTGGTTTTAGAAGCGCATTTATGCTTGCGGTACCAATCGATGCTTCAGTAAGGTTCCATGATTTTACCAACGGCAAGGTATTTGTTCCAATGAGATTTCCAACATTCTTTGGAGGTGAACTGAACTCTGGGAAGGTGTATGCTAAGCCGACTCTATCTCCAATCTGGACTGCAGTATATTTCAGTCCCACCCTGATGTCATCTGGTGTTTCCTCGTCTATAGAGTTTATTATATCATCCACTAGCATATGCTTTCACCCTTTCAAATAGCTCCAAGAATGTCTCTCTCCATCCTGGCATCTCCAGAACGAATGGTATGCCGCGCGAGTATAACTCCGCGATCCTTCTGTCCATGGGAATCGTGAGCAAGATTGGTATGTCCTCTTCTTTGCAGTACTCATGGACCTTTTGGTCTCCGATCCCCTCGCAGTTTATTATGACCCCAAATGGGATTCCCATTTCCCTCAGCGTTTCTACAGCCAACTTAAGGTCATGCAGACCAAAGGGCGTTGGCTCGGTTACAAGTATGCAGTAATCGCTTCCATACACAGCTGCTATCACAGGACAAGAGGTCCCAGGTGAAGCATCGATGATCACGGTTTTATCATCATCGATCTCATCCTTCACCCTCTTTATCACCGGAACCGCCATGGGCTCGCCTATGTTTAGCTCCCCATACACAAATTCGACATCCCCAGCTACTCCTTTTTTGACCACACCGACCTCTTTATTCTCCTCGGTAATCGCATTTTTTGGGCAAACGAGGAGACAGCCGCCGCACCCATGACATAGTTCTGGGAACACCATGATCTTGTTCTTAAGCACAGCGAGTGCGTTAAACTCACAGAATTCAGCGCATTTCCCGCAGTAGTCACACTTGGTTTCGTCGATCTTTGGTACTGGTGTGTAGACTGGTATCTGCTTTTTGATTTCTGGTTTTAGAAAGATATGCGCATTTGGCTCCTCGACATCGCAGTCCAAGAGCTGAACGTTTTTAAGAGATATCGCCATGTTTGTGGCTATTGTGGTTTTTCCCGTGCCTCCTTTTCCACTCGCTATTGAGATGATCATCAATGAATCCCTTTTATCACCCTATTTACATTCTCTTCGATCGCTTTTGTTGTCTCTCAACCCAATCCCAAATATCTAAAAACAGGATTGAATCTCATTAATCTAGTGTCTGTGTTCTCTACAAGCAGTCTCGTCCGTAGCCTCTTGGAGTCTCCCGGATTTCCAAGCGCTGATCGCATCCTTCACAGTTCCACTAGCACCGACAAAGACTTCGATGCCAAATTGCTCGAACATCTGGATTGCCCTCGGTCCTAGTCCAGAGCAAAGCATTACGTGTGCACCCGCTTCTGCAATGATCTCTGGTGCAAGCATAATGCCACCCATATGTTCACCTGTATTTGGCAATACCTCTATTTCGTTTGTCTCTGTGTCAACTATTGTGAACGTTGGCGCTCTCCCAAAGTGCGGAGATATCATATCATTCATACCGCTTTGCCCCATTGTTGGTACACATACCTTCACATGATCACCTCTTTTTCTCCTTTTTCATCGTTTCCATGGGAGATTATCTAAGCGCACCCTCATTGGGTAACCACACATTGGACATTTACACTCGAGGCGCTCTCCAGTTTTAACATAATGCTCAAAATGTTTCAACCAAGTTGGATGGTGTGCCATTTCGTGAACAAACTCCACAAATTTTGCTAGGCGTTTCATGGTCGTTGGATGAACATTATGCTCAATTCTGCAAGCATCCTTTTCCGCAGTCTCATCATCTATACCTAGAATCTTCAAGAGCTTTGCAAGCGTCATATGACGTTGTTTTATGGATTTTGCTAATTCTTCTCCCTTTGGCGTTAGTGTAACCCCTTTGTATTTCTCATAGAAGAGAAATTCATTTTCACCGAGTTTTTGTATCATCTCGGTAACGCTTGGTGGTTGAACACCAAGAGAGGAGGAGATTTCAGTCGTTCTAGCATAACCCTTCTCTTTTGTTAATTCATATATTGTTTCCAGACAATCCTCAACGCTCTGGCTTATCATTCAACCACTCACATTCATTTTGAAACTATTCAATTGAGATCGCCCCGTGTGACATTCACCTACGTAAAACCTTGCATCCTACACGTTTATGAATTATTCTCATCTTTCTCTTGTCATTCTACTTCCACATTTTGGGCAAGTTTGGTTAAAGCATGGCGTCCCTGCTACATGTGGGGTTTTATTGCCACAGTTCGGACAGATGCAATTGCCACCTGGACCCAGACCAAAACCACCCATTCTTCCTCGTCCAGCCATTTTATCACTTCACCTCTTTTTTATTTCCTCTATAGTATCCTTTATTCCCTCCAATCTTTCTCCTAGCGTTCTTATTTTGTTCTCTAGTGTCCATACTCTCTCCGAAGTGGGGGTTTGCCTTATCTCTCTTGGTCGCATCATAATTGCTCCTTGCGGACATACTTGCGAACAAGCGCCACATCCAATGCATAGGTTTTCGTTTATTACCGCTCGTAGTGAAATCATTTCTTTAGCTCGTCGAGCCTTTTCTTTATTTGGCTCAGTTGCTCTTCCAAAATTCTCGCTTGAGCCTCTAGCATCTGCAGTTCTTGCTCTTTAGGCATCTGGGACATTGGTGGCATTATTGGAGGACCCATCGGTGTCTGTTGCATGAGTCCCATACCTCTGCCCATGCCCATTCCACGACCGCCTCCACGACCCATACCCACTCCGAAACGTCCACCGACCGTTG
>JASEEV010000027.1 GCA_030019435.1 Methanocellales archaeon
ATATCGGCTCAAACTTCTTTTTAGTTGCCTGTTCATATCTTTCTAGGCTTCTGTGTGCCTCCTCTACTTCTGCTGTTGTCGCTGGAAGTATTCCACGGCCTCTTATGTATTCGAAATAGTGGTTCGAGTATCCAAACTCCCCTCCCCTGCACAGATTTATGGTACCTGCAATGTGGTCGTAATGTTGAATAGATACTCCCTCCTCGCCGAAAGTGCGAGGGACATTTGCCTGAACAGGCGAGACGAGGACTATCTCGAGGTGATCGATGTGGTGTTTGCGATCATGTACGGTGCCACGTACTTCTACGTGATGAGGGACGACTCGTTCAGAGAATGGTGCGAAAAGAATCATCTGTCGTCCCTGCACCGTCTTATCGGCTGGGTTGTGGAGGACTTCGAGCATTTTGCAGGCTCGGAGCACTCCAGCCTCGAGATTGAGCGGCTGCTGCAGCAGACCGTCGTGTTCCCGCTTTCCATCGATGTTGGCAGCTTGTTCGTCAACGACAGGATGGTCATGATAAGGGAGATCTTCGACAGCCACCATCCAGACGTGGAGGATCTGGCCCCGAAATGGGAGAGGCGTGTAGAGGAATATGGGACGATAGCTGGGTGATCTTTTTCTAGAGCATTACTTGTCTTCACTCGTCTTGATGTACATCGCCAGAACGTTGCCGCCTACTAACAAGGAGAGCCCCATCACAAACAATGGGAACACCAGCTCTTCGATCGTGAACGCCGACACGATTCCGATTATGAACCAAAATAGGGCAGATGTCGTGAATAATAGGGCGTATCGCTTCCAGAGTGGTAGATCAGGCATGGTTGCAGCTTTCTCCATTTCACTTTTCTGAGCTTCCTTATCGCCATCAGTTGGTAGATCGTGCTCACGAGGGCATAGGAGATCAAGGCTAACCCAACAACATACATTGCTACCGACTGAGCGAGATATATTATGACCAGACCTATCACAACCATTATAATTCCGTGGAGGATGTAGCTGGAGTATATCGTTCTGGGCTCAGCTCTCCTCACCCACTGCTTCTTCGCCTCATACACTTGCTGCTCCCCGAACGTGCGTGTCTCCCATGCCTGGGCGAAGTTGCCTGCGGCTGCCAGAGCACTGATGATGAAAACGAAGAGCGATGCATAGAAGTTGAATGCAAATACCACACAGAGCAGGATCTCCAGAGGCATATGGCCTTTCCACCCGATTTTCCTCATGAACGGATTTGACTCCAGTTTCAGGGTTGGAGTTCCATACAGCGTGCTGAGATTGTCTAAAAGCCTACCGATGCACACGATGGCAAGGTTGATCAGATACGACATTCTTCGCCTCGACGATAATTTGTTTGTATGGAAAAATAATTTCCTCTCAAATGATATAGAGAGAATGTCGTGAGTTGATATCATGTTTTTCACAGCAGTTCGCACGGAAAAATGCAGAGATTGCGGAAGTTGTAAGGAACTAACGCCTTGCCCCTCTGAGGAATGCACCGGGTGTGGAGCCTGCTCGTTAGCATGCCCTTATGATGCCATAGAGATGATCCCAAGAGCAAAGGAGGGAGAGACATCGATCAAAGTGGACGGAGAGGTCTTTGCCGTGCCAGATCGAATAACCGTTAGAAAAGCCTTGGAGATCTTAGGACATAAGATCACAAAGTTTCCAGGCGAAGGGTTGTTTGTTCCATGCGAGGTTGGGGGCTGTTGGAGCTGTGCCGTCAAGATAAACGGAAGGCTCAGCCCAAGCTGCACGACAGCGGTCAAAGAAGGAATGGAAATCGAAACAAGCTTTGAGGAGGTTCCTAGGAGGATCGTCCATGGCTTCAGCGGCCATGGTGTTGGCGGGGTCGGAACGCCCTGGGTACTGAAAGACCTTCCTGGCTATGTTGAGGCTGCTTGCTTCGCCTGCGGATGTAATTTCAGGTGTCCACAGTGCCAGAACTGGACGACCACGTATCGTGGAGCTGGAGCAGCGTTGACGCCCAGATCGGCAGCCGAGGCCATGACAGCAACCAGAAGAGCGGTGGGCGTGGACAGAATGGCGATTTCTGGCGGAGAGAGCACGCTAAATAGGCGATGGCTCATCCAATACATCCAAGAGCTCAGGAAGCTGAATCAGGATGAGGATGCCAGGTTTCACGTCGACACAAACGGTTCAATCCTGACAGACGATTATATGGATGCTTTAGTCGAGGCTGGGATGACCGACATAGGCATAGATCTCAAAGGCTTGGATACAGAGACCTTTATGAGAATAACAGGGATAAAGGATGAGAGATTGGCTGAAAACTATCACAAAACGGCTTGGGAAGCGGTTAGATATATCCTTGACAACCATAAGGACAAAGTTTTCTTGGGCATCGGAATCCCTTACAATAGGAGCTTGATATCCATAGGAGAGCTTCAGCGAATCGGTGAGAGGATCTTTGCCCTTGATGCAGAGGTGCAAGTCTGCGTCTTGGACTACAGACCTGAGTTCAGGAACAAAGATATTTCAAGGCCGAGCTATAGTGAAATGAAAAGGGTACATGAAACCTTGACCCAAACAGGATTGAAAACTGTGACTTGTCAAACGATGTATGGACATATAGGACCATGACGTTTAGACCGGCATATCTTGAACTGCGACGAAGTGAACTAGACGATAGGATCGATGGGCTCTATGGGATATTGGAGGACTGCCATCTCTGTCCTCGTGAGTGTGGGGTAAATCGTCTGCAAGGGGAGACGGGATACTGCAAATCCGGCAAAGAACTGGTCATCTCAAGCATCGGCCCACACTATGGAGAAGAGCCACCGCTGGTTGGCGCACATGGCTCAGGCACGGTATTTTTGACAGGCTGCAACTTAGGTTGCATATACTGCCAGAACTATGAGATCAGCCATCTGAGACTCGGCAGTCCCATGTCCACTGATGAGCTTGCCACCGGCATGATACACCTACAGAACTATGGATGCCACAACATAAACTTCGTCACCCCCACGCATTTCGTTCCTCAGTTGACGGAGAGCATCAGGATTGCAAGCGAGAGAGGGCTGGATATCCCCTTGGTCTACAACTGCGGTGGATACGAGTCCGTTGAGACATTGAAGCTGTTAGATGGCATCGTGGACATCTACATGCCGGACATGAAGTACAGCGACAGCTTCAACGCTAAAAAGTATTCCAATGCCCCAGACTATTTTGAGGTATGCTGTGAAGCCGTTAAGGAGATGCACCATCAAGTCGGCGATCTGAAAATAGAGGGAGGGATAGCCCTGAGGGGTCTGATAATAAGACATCTCGTGTTGCCAAACGACGTTGCTGGCTCTGAAAAGACTTTAAAATTCATCGCAGACGAAATATCAAAAGACAGCTACGTGAACATAATGAACCAATATAGACCAATGTACCAGGCATGTGAGTACGATGAGCTGAACAGACGTCCAGAGTGGAGCGAGTATCGTAGGGTAATAGAGATGGCCCGAGAATTTGGCCTGCACAGGGGCTTTTAAATGTGCTATCGGAAAGGCAATCAACGCCTTTGCAGCAGTCAATTCCTCTGGGCAAAAACGTGAGGCTAGGCAATGTCAGAGTCTTCGCAAGATGGAAATGCGTTTCCTACCATCAAAGTCGAAGGTAAAAATATTCCCAAGATCTTGGTCGGCAGCTCACCCTTTCTAGCTGCTGGCCAATTTGGAGCAAAATCTCGCATGTATCATAGCAGATTCGTGCTGGATCCAGAGAACATAGTCGATGTCATCGTTCACTGCATCAACATCGGGGTAACTGGCATCCAACTCATTGCCTATGATTTCCTGAGCAGGGCTGTTGAAAAAGCAGAGGAAATAACTGGAGTCGATATGACAGTGGTTGGGACCATGCCATTTGAAGAGCCGGTCGATGGGCTTAGGAGACTTCAAGAGCTGAATGCTGAGGTAATGCTCATTCACGGAGAATCAACAGGCACCCTTGACATCGGCTCTATCAGAGAGCTGGTGGGAGCCATCAGAGATGCTGGTGCTGTGCCAGGTGTTGCCGTTCACCGAGTGTCGATGCTCCCTAGAATCTTTGAGAGTGAGCTTGATACACGAGTTGTCATGCTTCCCATCAACAAACTGGGCTACATGATGGGGGATGTGAGAGAAGCCTTGGATTTTGTTGAAAAAACGGACAGATTCATAATTGCCAAGAAGCCCCTTGCAGCTGGAAGAATCATGCCTGGAGAGGGACTGGAATTCGTGTTTGGCTGCAAAGGAGTTGATGCAATGGCTGTTGGCATAGCATCCAAAGAGGAGGCGAATGAAACGTTTTCCATTGCCAGAGACATACTGTCAAAAAAATACTTTAGGGTTACCGATCAGCTCATCAAATACGACGTTTCTATCTCAACACCCGTTTGTCTTCTTTCACCAAAAATAAGGCATACCGCTTCTAGAGTGGCAAATCCGACGTGGTTAGAAAAGATCTAAGCATAGCCCGTATACCGGTCCAGCTTCTCCCTTCTCTCCACCTCTTCCCTCACCTCCCTCCTCAGCTCTTCAAATCTCTCTCCATATCTCTCCAGCTCTGAAGTATCCACATCAATTTTGAGGAGGTCGTTGAGTCTGTCTAGCACCACCTTTGCCGCATGGGGATCTGGGGACTCAGGTCTCTCCAGAATTGGTTCCACTCCCCCAAACAGACACAAACCCCTTATATTCCTCAGCTTTCCCATGCCAAGGACAAGTGCTGAGAACCCGTAGAACCCTCCAGGCTCTCTCCTTCCAATTCCATGTCCTCCCATCTCCTCCACCATTCCTGGGTCGGTGGCGGCACAGAAGACACTGCCCCTCCCACCTGGATGGGCGGCGAGAACGAACATTCTCCTGACACCAAGCTCCTCATACAGATCTAAAACTTTGATGGCAACCTCATATTGCCCAGTGCTAGCAGATGCCTGATAGCCCCTGGTAATCACAAGTTCCGGGGCTCTGTGGAGGTAGAACTCAACCCTTGGAAGCACCGCCACACCGTCGATCACCCTAACGCCAGGACTGCCTGGGGATCCTAGCCAAGAGGGACCATGGTAGACGGCGGGAAAACGATTGGAATGCAGCTCGGCAAACAGCTTGGGCCGGAGCTCGTTGATAAGATGGTCTATCGCTATCCGTCCAACCGAACATAGGCCAGGCGATCCCACAATGGCCACGGGCTTTCTTAACCTTGGCCTTCTATCACATCTTATCCATGTACTCATATCAATCCTCAGCCCATCTTAATCAACGTCTACTACCTTTGGGTTGCTGCCCTGTTCTCCTTTCCATCCAGTCCTCTGGCAATTGGGCTTGCCTTAAGTTTCAAGGTTGACCAGATAAAACATTTGCTTTTGTCGCTCTCATAGCCTCATCCATCAGTTTTGCGACGATGCTCTCTCCCATGCACTCAGGTAGCACTTGAAGAAACTTTATGGTGCAGGAGCCCTCTCGTAACTCACTGAATATAAATCCAACTACTTTACCCTCTTTTTCAGCGACCAAACAACCTCTGGGGTTTTGTCTGGAAAGTTTCAGAGCGTCTTTGTCTGAGATCAGCTCTCTAGATGTTGGTGGAAATTCCTCATCGATTTCTAGGACCTTCTTCAAATCTTCACATCTGAATTGTCTGATCTTTACCCCTGAGATAGTGCCAAGGTCGCACATCTCTAAGATGTCCGTCATCTTTTTCACAATCGGCACGGACTCCCCCTCAATTTCCCTCAGCTGATAGGGGTTGTTGGCTACTATCACTATTTTCATGTTTGCCTTACTAGCCGCAAGGACATCATGTATCGAATCTCCAACCACCATGCAATTCTCAGGCTTTTCTCCCAATTTTCTCGCCATCTCGAGTAGAATGTCTGGATCCGGCTTGCCTCGTTCGATGTCATCAGCCGACACGATGGCGTCAAAATATCTCTCAATGCCCAAGTCTCGGAGGGACCTGTGCAGGCTAAGCCTGTTCATCGAGGAGGCAAGGCCCGTGGGAACCGATCTACGCTTCAGGGCTTCTAATACTTCCTTCACCCCAGGATAAAGCCTCAAACCCTCTAAAAACTCGTTGAAGTACTGCTGCTTCCTCCATGCCAGTCTCTCAACATTCCCATGAAACTTGTGAGGGAGAACTTCGAGAAGTATCGCCACCGTAGACCTGCCGAACCTCTTGGTCACCTCCTCATCCTCTATTTCAACTCCCAACTCTGAGAACAGCTTCCGATAGGATCTCAGGTGTGCCTCAAAGCTGTTTACCAGCGTCCCATCGTAGTCGAAGATAACTGGCATTGCTCTAAACCCGCTTCAACTGACGCTCATACATCTCGACCACACCCAAGATTCATGCATGGATCTCCATCTTTTCCTTCCTCTTTTCCTCCTCATCCACCTTTTTCATGTAGCCCAGGGCAAATCGAATGTAGTCTTCGATAGCCCTTCTGTCGTATGGATCGCCCAGCATTCGCTCAAGATCCTCGCACTCGCTGGCCCCTATTATGGTGAACTCACGTATCACGCTCCTGTACAGGTCCTCCCTTATCTTTCTCCCAATCTTGATGTCCATCTCCTCTAAGAGACGCTCAAAGACCTCCATCGACATCGGAGTTCCTCCTCCTCAAATATATCACCAGCAATCCAACGGTTCTGCTACCACCACGAACTCCTAACTCCATGTTCAGTTTCGAGATGTAAACAAAGGCGATCCCATGCCCCCTTACCTTTGAAAACTTTATTACAAATTTTACACTTGACCATTTTTGTAGGATACAAACTCATCGCTCACCGACTGAAAGAGTTCCCTGCCGTTTACCCTCTTTATCTATCTGCACGGCTTTTTTGGCTCCATATTCATACCACTATCTTTTCAGTTCTCCCTATCCTTGATAAAATTTATCCATGACACTCTAATATGCAGGAGAACCGTCTCAACGAGATGATTTTGGAACAGACCTTCTCAGAGATGTCATCAGAAACATGGTGGAGATCAGGACAAAGATCACCATCACATAGAAAGGAGTCTTTGGCGAAACATTTTGATAGAAATAGCCTCCAAGGGTCGTGGCTACGGCACTTCCACCCCAATATGCCATTTCTTTTATCGCCATGACCTTGCCCCTGATCCTCAGGGGGGAAAGATCGCCAATAAGGGCTGTGAAAGCCGGTAAAATGCTCGTACTGCCCAAGGAAAATACGATCATGACGACAAGGACTTCGACAAATGTATCACTCCTAACAAATGCAAATGCAGAGAATGCGAGGAGAGGAAGGGAGCAAATGATCATCTTTTCTCGCCCCCACGAGTCGATCAATCTGCCAATTGGCAAGGCAGCCATTAGTGCAATTGCCCCTCCTGCCGAAAAGACGATGCCCCACTCTCCTGCAGAAAGACCTATCTCTCTCGTGGCAAACACGATCCAAAAGTACGTAGCGACTCCTATCCCAAAAATGGACAGAACGAAGCACATCATGGTCCATTTCAACTCTGAGCCAAGTTCTCTGATGAACTTAAACTGTTGCCTGTAGGAATTGATGAAGACCTCTACAAATTTGGCTTTCGTGGGTTCTATCGTCTCGATCAGACTTTTAGACCGAACAAAGCCGAGGACTATGCAGACCAATCCAGTCAGTGCAAAACCAATCCTCATTGCAAGCATCAGTCCTATGTGGTCAGCAACCAGCCCACCTATTGCCGGACACAACACCATGGGTGCAAAGGAAAAGTGTTGGAAGATCGTCAAGCCAAATCCCCTCTTTTGAGTTGGCAACGAGTCCACCAAGATCGCAGTATATGCTGGCACATAGATGTAAGAGAGGCTTTCGATGACCACGATAAGAAGGAGCACTCTCCAAGACCAGGCCAGTGCCATCAACAGATAACTCATGCCCAAGACCGCGGTCATCATGCCAATTATTCTTTTTCGGCCGTATGTGTCGGCAATAAAACCCCCTGGGAGATAGATGCAGGCCGCTAGTGCCCTGATGCCGGTTATGACCCCAAGCAAAAATGGTGAGGCTCCCAATCCCAAAGCATAGAGAGCAAAGAAAGGCCAAACTAAAAATCCAAATGAATTCATGACTAAGGTCGTCCAGCTAATGATCCAGACATTCCCTCTCAATATATTTCTAACGTCTTCTAACATGCCTGCAACTCACTTATGTACCCATCGTTTTGAAGCTAATTAAAATCGGGTTATATTGCATTATAGTGACTTTTCAATTACTTTGTTTGATCTCCTCTAGGCTTGAGACCTGCTTTCCGCTATGTCCAACGCTCCTCTCGTTCTGCATTATGACTATTGATTTTGATAGATAGGACAAAAGATTTGAGGATGCCCAAGAAACCTGTATATCATGGGCAAGAGGACAATACTCCATGTAGACATGGACAGCTTTTTCTCTTCTGTCGAGGCAAGGGAGCACCCAGAGCTAAGGGGCTTGCCCGTTGTGGTCGGGGCAGACCCAAAGGAGGGGAGGGGCAGGGGAGTCGTGAGCACCTGCTCGTACGAGGCTAGAGAGCATGGAATTCGTTCGGGCATGCCGATCTCTAGGGCTTACAAGAAGTACCCTGATGCCATATTCTTGCCAGTGAACATGGCTCTCTATAGAAAGGTCTCTGAGAACATCATGGAGATCTTGAGAAAATACGCCGATAAATTCCAGCAGATCAGCGTGGACGAAGCATTCCTAGACATAAGCAAGAAGGTTAAAAGATACAGGGACGTCAGGGAACTGGTGCAGGAGATCAAAGGGGAGATATGGGACAGGGAGAAACTTACCTGTTCCGTAGGCGTGGGTCCGAGCAAATTCATAGCCAAGATCGCATCGGATTTCGACAAGCCAGATGGGTTGACTGTTGTTTCGGAGGGAGTAGATGCGTTCTTAGCTCCGCTGTCGGTGAGAAGGATACCAGGAGTTGGGGAGAAGACCGAAAAGGCTCTGAAAGAAATGGGAATCAAGACAATAGATCAGCTCGCTGAATGTGATGAACAGAAGCTCATTGCTCAGTTTGGGAAGCTAGGCCACCGCTTACATCTATTGGCAAAAGGCATCGATGAGAGTGAAGTGATAGAGACAAGAGAGACGAAATCCTTGGGAAGGGAAATCACATTTGTTGAGGATACTGATGACCCTGATGTCTTGGGCAATGCCATTGGTGGGCTTGCCAATGAGGTGCAGAGAGTCTTGGTCGACAAGGGCTATCGATTCAGAACCCTCACGCTAAAAATCAGGTTCGAGGACTTTGAAACCCATACAAGATCCAAGACCATCGATCCTCCTTCCACGGATCTGGAGCTGATCGAAAAGACTGCAAAAGATTTGTTGCAAGAGTTCACCGGAGTTCAGAAGAAGGTAAGATTGGTTGGGATAAAGGTCTCGAATTTGGAGAGACTGGACGAAAAGCAGAAATTGATGGAAGCGTACATGACAGATTAGACCTTTTTACTCTTTGTGCCTTGTTCCCAGCCAAATCCATTTTTTGTAATTTCCCTCAAATCCCAATACCAATATCCCCAAATAAGCCTTCTTTTCAACAAATAACCCCTATTTATGCCCCCTTTAATCAAGCACATCTCGGAAAATAGCCCCTTTTCTTGAAACCTTGAAATGCGTATATAGTATTGAGGTGATTGATGTGGAAATAGAGTTGAAAGGATTTTCGAGGTTTTTGCACGAAAATGAAGAAAAAGAAGTTCTTTCTTGTCAGGCTAACCAGATAAGACTTGCTGTGTTTAACATGATAAATAGAAGGCAAATTTTTATTCTCATTTTTATGTCTGGAACCATTCCGATGTACTTTCATCCATTAAATAATTACCACTTATTGTCCGAACAATTAACCTTGTGTACTTATCACTAGGAACGTTAAGATACAACGTTACAGTTGCTTTTGATCCGGGATTTAAATTGAACGTTTCACTTTCTTTTGGATTGTAGACGTGATTTTCTCCAGCATCGAAAGCGGCATGCACTTCAACATTATTTGCTGTTGCCGTTCCAACATTTTTAACAGTGACTGTTAATGTTACGATATCAGTTAGGATGCTACGTGTATGAGTCGCTGTCCAATCATGAGTAAGTATAGCTCTGGGGACAAGATGATATAAAGTGACGGAAGAGCCTTTATATTCATTTGGTATCTCTCCAACATTCCAACCTTCGCCAGTAGTCTCTAGATAGAAATACTTCTTCCCGTTTTCTGAATAATATGTCCCATAGATACCTTCTCCTCCTAGGACACCCACTGCCATATGTCCAGGCAACTTGATCAGTACAACACCATAATCCATCTTATCGAGAAGGGCAGCGGTTAGTATCGAGGTATCCTCGCAATCCCCACCATTGTCGACAAGCGTCTCTAGAGGATACCTAGGATATTCATCAAACGGCGTAGTAACCTTATCTACAGTATGAGGAAGACTTTGTACAAACGCTATTACGAAATTGACCTTTTCGTATTCATCATATCCTTGTTTTGCGGCAGCCCCATTGAATTTTTCAATTAGTGCTTCTATGTATGCGTCATCATAAGGGTCAGTTATATAAACAGAATAATCACCAGTAGGCGGTCGTGGTTTACCTTTATAATATTCATATAAAGATTTAGGCAAAGTTAAGTCCCACGTCCACTTTCTACCACCATAACTCCATTCATAATGTCTATCAATTGTTCCAGTGGATTGTGTAGTTGGGGAGATTACAATCTCCCTAATATCGTGTACCGTTGGCGTTGGTGTAGAGGTTGGCATAGGTATAACATCTTTTTCTACACATCCAACGAAAGCACATGTAATCAAAGCCAATAAGAGCACAATAGCTACTATCCTTTTCATTTTAGTTTTCTCTCCTATCCCCTTCCAATTATCCCTATCATCCTCAAGCTTATTAAAATAATGTTAACCGACGACTGGCTCAATTTCCTCTAGGCTCACGATCCACTTATCACCGCTTAGGAAAAACGTATATACGGATAAAAGGATAATAAGATATGGAGACATTGAGGGGAATAGGAAGAATGCAATCACCATTTAGCATAATGGGTTGGATAGGGCTAGCACTGTTTGTCGTTGGATTAGTTTTGCTCATATTTGGCTCCCCCACAAAGGTCGAGTTAATTGGGAGCATCTGCTCTATCGTTGGGCTGATTTGGGTGGCTATGGACAATCGCCTAACTCGGATTGAAAGGATCTTGATAGAGATAAGGGACTCATTAAAGAGATGATTACGAAAGAGGCTTTGTTTCAATCTCCTCAAAGCTCACGGTCCACTTCCCAAAATCACTCGTACCCAGATAAGGCTTGCTGTGTTTATGATCATATCGGCTCAAACTTCTTTTTAGTTGCCTGTTCATATCTTTCTAGGCTTCTGTGCCTCCTCTACTTCTTCTGTTGTCGCTGGAAGTATTCCACGACCTCTTATGTATTCGAAATAGTGGCCTGGGTATTCAAACTCCCCTCCCCTGCACAGATTTATAGCACCTACAATATCACTTTTTAATAACAATTGTACTTGCCACTCGATCGCCTAGACGTTGCTTTTTGTCTGAACGGGCTATGAAGATGGCCCCCACCAAATAGACGGCGATGCCATCAATAATTCGTAAGATGTTTCGTATGAACGACGCAGATAAATCGCAGGGACTTCCGTCTTCCTTTACTACTTTTATTTTACAGAGCTTCTTACCAAGAGTCTGGCCAAACACACCTTCCAAGATAAGGAAATAAGCAAAAATAATTCCAAAAGTGGCACTACAACATATTAATGCAGGATAACCATGTAATTCAAATCCGCCTGGTGTAAGGCCACCCATCCGTGATGCTACAAAAATACCGACAAACCAGTAAACGAGAAAGGAGATTATTCCATCGACTATTTGTGCAGCTAACCTTATACCTATGCCTTGGTAATCCATTTCATTTGGCACTTTGTTACCCCCTATTCAATATAGAAATCTCCTCTGACGGTCTTACCCTGCATCGAGATGCGGTCTGTAAAGGTCATGCTTACCGTGTATTTCCCGGACTCAAAAACATCGGTCCCATAGATATATTCAGTGAACCATATGTAATCAGGTATGCGCTTCAACTTATCGCCGTGAAATTCGTGTAAGCTCGGCCAGTGCTTCAAAACATTTCCATCTGCATCAAGTAAGTCCATCGATAGGGATATGTGTACTTCATATTCACCGTTCAGTTTCCTAGAATCAAATTCAGATGCTTCTACATACATCCAGATCGTGTCCCCAGCTCTGTATGTGGCGTCTGGTTGTATCTCGTAGTCTCTTTCACTAGGCTCCTCTGAGCAAAAGATTATCTCAGTTATTGTCAATTCCTTAGGTGCTTTTTCTACACATCCACTCGCTATTACAAGTCCTACTAAAACTAGACAAACTAGGGTTTTTATCCAAATGTCTTTTCTTATCTTATTCATCTTATTAATGGGTATTCTGAACTCCAACTTATATACTTTCCCCCCAACGATCGTAAATGAGTGTTAATTGTCATCACGATTTTCAATCCCCATTTTGCAAGTCTGCCCATTGAAACGTTCATCTTGTTAAATTCAAGGGGTGGGACGCTAGGCGATTTTGAAATAGCCAGTGGTAGTCTTTGATTCTCCAGAAATCATATCTTTTACCGTTACTTCAGCCTTATACTGACCTTTTTGGTAGTTTGACATTACAAGGGAGGCTCTTAACCAAATATATCTAGAAGGAGCAATAACATTTTCATGGAATTCATCAAGATCTAAATTTTCATGCACAATATTATTTTCACTATCATACACTTTTAGAGAATATTTAAGCCATACCTCATACTTCCCATTCTGCTTCTTCATGTCAAAGTTAGATGTTTCATAATACATCCAGACAGTATCTCCAGAATCATAAGTTGCACCAGGTTGTTCATCATAATCTCGGTCACCTCTTATGTAAGAACAAAAGACTATGTCGGTCACGTCCAATCCTTCTTTCATCTTTTCAAAATCCGATGTTATGTCTATGACTGTAATATTTGTAGCATTCTCAAAGCTCCAATCCGTTCTTGTAGGCTTGGCTCCACCTGGCAGCCCACCTGCATAGAAACCGCTTGTAGAATCGAGCAATAGCCATGTTCCATATTCATCAGTTAGATAATGCAATGTGACAGGAGTGTTATAATATTTGCCGATTGCAGATTCTATGTTATTGATATCACCTTCATCGCCGATATACGCCGCTGCAAACATGTGAGTCTTTGTTCTGTATATCCTCGGCGTCCCTCCTATGGATTCGGTTAATGCTGCTAATAAAATAGCTTGATCATCGCAATCACCAGCCCCAGATATTATAGTTTCACTCGGTTTAGCCATGTACTCTAGTCCTCTAGGATCGCTGACATACTCAACGTTATCCAATACATAATCAAACAAAGCACAAACTTGATAGATGTTATATTCCCCAGGATACTTCTTCGCTATTTGTATGGCAGTATTTCGAACTGTAGGATCCACTGGAAAGATTAACCCGTTTATCTGTACGAACATACTTCCACGATCAGTTTGATAGTTGGAGGTCGTTTCCGTTATTGTGGGATTAACTGGTATTTCTGTTGGCTCGCCGACATATACTGTTTTATAATCATACCACTTTCCTTCACTTGTCTTTGCCATTAAAGCAAAACCGGGCTTGACAGAGAACGAGTCAATATCACCCCCTATGTAAATACTTGTCATGCCGACATACTTCTTTTCTCCTGGATGAATTGTCAATCCGGTCTCAGATGAAGTTCCTTCACCTCCTGGCAACCCCTCTGGACGCACTCCATATTCATATATAAAAAGGTCGTTATCTCCTGTGTTTTCTAACCAAATTTTAATTACGCCTCTTGAGTACTCATAAAATTTAAGCCATTTTATTTCGTAATGAAAATCGTATCCAGGTTTGATAGACGCTTTAGCAGTTGGTTTTTGTTCAAAATCGCAAGGTTGGTATGAAGGGATCCCTGGGATTATGAGATCTAATCCTGCTATTTCAATACTTCGTTTTGGTACAGGTGTGACTGTTGGAGTTGGTGTTGCTACTGGCGTTGGCGTAGGTTGTGTTGTATCTGAAACAGGAAAAGCTATACAACCAACGAAAAACAATACTATAACTAAGCATATTATCGCACTCCTCGGTAACTCGAAATTAAGGTGCTCTCTTGTTATCTTGTTAAACGGTGGGAGCAGAATGAGCAAACCCAAACCGAAAATTAATGTCGCTATCCAACTCCCCTCAACTAGAGATACCAAGACGAGAAGTAGAAAAACAAATATGCCTACCCATCTCAAAACTTCAAATGCATAATATGAAATATTTTTGGCATCTCCTTTTATTTTTTCTTTTACAAATGTCAACTCTGCACCACAATGTTTGCAGAATCTATATCCTTCTTCATTTTCTGTCTCGCATTCGGGGCATTTTATCGTCATGTCTTCTCTTTCATCTTACAAATGCTCGCTCATATGGTTTTCACTTTACGGTTTTGGTAACTTCTAGGGACTTTTGACATAAATTTTTGCCTGTTAACTTGAGGGGCTCACAGTCCACTTATCGCTGCGATCATCGTACTCCCAGATCACGTTATACTTCTTGGACTCAGGATCCAGGTTTAAGAGGACTATGTGCGGAACTGTCGTTGCGAAGCTCATCTTTCCCCTCTTCCAAAGCTTGGTTTTGAACTTCATGTTTGTAATACCTCATGTATTGTTTTGGGCACGGAGTATATAAATGGGATGCTGACGCATGAACCAAAAACAGCATATATCTTTGTTCGGGTGTGTTACTATAATTTTTAAATTTTACTTGACGACGTAAATTCCCGGCTGGTCAGCATGGCTTGACCCTATGAAAGGATAGCTTCGTGGAGGTGATCCATTGAAGAATCCAAACACAATGTCAGATCAAACTCAACTAACCAACTTTCGGTTATGGTGTTCCACCATTTTTTATGATATAAGTTTTTCTGTAAACAACTTTTCTTGGATGCTTTTAAGTTTAACGCACGGTCTAAATCTGCCGCTACGTTTTTGATTATATCGATAAGCGATTCGGGATCATATTTAATCTCGTAGTTTCTTTTTCAGTTTTATCTCGAGGATGCCGTTCTTGTAAGTCAGCTTGGTCGGCTCGGCTTCGACGGCGACGGGCAACGGCACTTCCTTGTGATACTTCCGATTGGGGATCCCAGCGGATATCGTGAGCTTGTCCCCCTTTACCTCGGTCCTTATGTCGCTCTCTTGGACTCCAGGGAGTTCAGCGACGATCCTGAGATGATCATTCTCATCGAAGACGTCGACTAGGGGCTCTATCTCTTGCTCCCCTGCCACAATTTTCCGGATTGATCCTCGAACGGGCTTTCGAGGCTTTCTTAGAGCTGGCTTCCACTCCCTGCTCTTTTCCTCCCGGATATATCGGACGAAGTAGTTGCTTTCTATGTGGGGGCGTATGCCCAAGCGCGTGCTTGGACGCCTGCCGCCTGCTATCTCTCTGCTCAGCCTTTCCTCGACCTGCTGGTTGACCTCCCTGAACCTCTGTTTGAACACGGGTGATTTCAGTGCAAAGTCAACCAAGTTACCAAGCCCAAGCTCTCTAAGTGCACCTTCTGCTATGCCCTCGTTCTCTTCCGCGGGCTCTTTCTTCTTCGCCATTTTCACTCGGCCTTCTTCTTCAACTTTATCTCTAGAACGCCGTTCTTGTAGGTCGACTCGATTTCCTTGGTGACCCCTGACGATAGCGTTATTTCCTTGTTATATCTTCTGTCCCCAGTCTCGGCTGAGATCTTCAGAATTTCGTCTTCTACATCGATTTTTATGTCTTTCTCTTCGATGCCTGGCAGCTCGGCAGTGACGATTATCTGCTCCTTCTTGTCAAACACATCGGTTAGGGGCTCCCTGACCTCTGGAGCACCAAGCTCCAGCCCTGGCTTGATGGTACCAAATCGGCTGATGATGGGCAACCCCATAGGGCTAATGCGGATGTTTACCCCATACATTCCTCGAAGCTTCTTCGCCTGATCATGGGTGATCTCGCCCGTCCGCTCCAATTCGGTCTTGCCCTCCTCGGCCAGCTTTACAGCTAGGTTGATGAACTCCCCAAGCCCTTTAAGCATGCCACCGAAGTTTACGCCGAACTCAACGATCGGTTCCTCTTTTTTCTTCTTTGCCATTTTACGCTCCTCCTAATTTCCATTAAGACGCTCTTCTATATAAATGTTATCACTATTGATGATATTTTTATAACCAAAAATGATAAATATAAGTAGGGCTGATTCTAGCAGGGAGATAAATGGCGGTTTACCTAAGCCCTGAAACGAGGCTGAAGCTCTGCAAGCTGATAGCCGACCGCATCCGAGAAGCAGACCTCAAGTTTTACGCGACCCTAAGGAGGGTCGAGCTCAAGGGGCCGGCTTTCTACGCGTACATCGAGGGGAGGAGCATTCCATCCGAAGATGTTGTGCCTAAGATAGTTTCGCTCGCGCTGGCCCTCGACTACGATGAGGCTATGAAGATCATCCAGGTTGACCTGAGGGATCTCACGGAGTTCATCGATCAGCTCGTGGGGTTTGCTTCTGCTGGTGTTTCGACCGTCGACCATATCTTATCGAGTATTCTCGGCTCAAGGAGAAGCGTTCGAAGACCAAAAACCAGGAAATGATCTCTGGTGATTCTAAATGAGAAAGCTGATCTACATACCGATCGTTCACACTTCCGCAGACATGGGCTCCATGAAAGAGGGGTTGAAAGAGGCAGGCATGGCTAAACTTGGAGAGCGAGAATGGATTGAGAACGAAAGAAGGATTGCGAAGTTCTGGAATGAAGTTGAAAGGGAGATAGATGCTCTTGATCTGGATTACGAGAACGTCAGACTCTACCAGGACGGTCTGCCCTGTGCTGGAGAGATCGGCATGAAAATCATCAACACAACCGCAGCTATGGGTAGCCGAAATTTCCAGATACTCAAGAAGTTGATCGAAAAGGGGGCGATCGTAGAAGCGACTGAAAGCCCTGATTTGTTGCGAAAAGAGCATGAATATATCAAGGCGTTTGTGAACGCGATATCCAAAAAAGAAAGGTCGGATGCAGAGCGTCAGTATGAGGAAATCAAGGATGAATTGATGGAAAAGCGAGACGCGTTCATAGCGAAAACGATCGATGCAACGCTAAAGGACGGTGAGACTGGAATTCTGTTTATAGGGGCTAATCATAATGTTAAGTCCAAACTACCAGATGATATAGACATAAAAAGCCTGGATTGATTTTCTTCACATAAACCAAACGTTAATATAGAATGTTTTTCTAATCAAACTATAAGTGACCCATATGACGAAATCCAAACGCATGAAAAAACTTCTAGATAAGATTAAAGCGCTCGGGCAGAATGTTAAGGCGCTCGTGAAGAGGGAGTCGAGAAGTAAAGGTCGGTCATAGTTACCATTCTTGAAAAGCGCATAGGTTAAGTGGAGGTGAAATGTATGGTGAAATTGGAAAGAAAGATCGAGATGCGAAGGGCCAAGTTTGAGGCGCAAAAACAAGCCAAGATCAGAAAAGGACAGCTGAAATGGGAGAGAAGAGCCGCAGGACGGGGAGTGCAACCCCAAGTCAAACCAAGACTTGAGGAGGAGCGGACGCTGGCGATGATCAGGGAAAATCCCAGTGGAATAAAACTAGTGGTGATGGGAGAGAAATTGGGAATGGACTGGAGGAAGCTGATCCCAATAACGAAGAAGCTGATAGACGAGGGCAAGATTGTGAAAAAAGAGGGGAAATACCTTCCAACGTAATAGGTCAAGTCCTGCCACGGTGCAACCAGTTCTGGAGTTTGATGGACTATCGCTTAGTAAGCTTGTTGAGCAGTCTCTGGATAATCCCTTTTTTCTCCTCTGCTTTTGGCTCTTCCACTTTTGCCTCTTCAGCTGTGCCTTTAGTCTCCTTTTTCGCACACATGAATCTCACCCGTCCTACAGTTTTCTACTATATGATGAGATGCTCTGAGACTTTATAATCTATTCTCTTATATCGAGACTCGACACGAGGGTGGTGACATAAATGATAATGTGACATACTCTCCGCCCTAAAGGGCGGAGCTTCCACAGAATTGCATGAGCGAAG
>JASEEV010000028.1 GCA_030019435.1 Methanocellales archaeon
TTCTCGAACATTTTTTGTGTTTCCATCTATAACTCATTAGAGACACTCTCTTTGCACTATTTTTTGCCATCCCCCCTTCTTTTCCCCTCCAAATTCACATTCACTTTAATGGACTATAAAGCTTTGGACATTTGAAAATTTTTTTGACAATGTGTTTAAATTTAGTATAAAAATGTGTCAAAATATCTCAAGTTTCACCAAGTTAATTTCAGATGGTGAAGTCAAGTCCAGTTGGGAAGAAAATATATTTTTATCAGAGCTTGAGAACTGGTAATTTTAGGTACCATTTTTGCGGACATCAGGTGGGAATTCAGGATGTTTTGAACGTGAGAGCGTGTGATCATTGAGCCTTCTGATCTCTTCTTTCATATCGTCTGATGTTGGTCTCTCGAACTTATCTTCGATCTGCTTGATGTGCTTGTCCGTGATCAGGACGCCTTTTTTGGATATGTATGGCATACTAATCCTCAATCTTTTTGATCGTTTCCCTCCATCATTCTTCATCGCCTCATGTGAATCCAACTCAACACACTCTGTTTTGACAAACTTAAACACTGTTTATGTACCTGCATATAATCGTTCATCATTGATCTGATGTGCTTTTCACCTTTTTTGGTCAACGCATAGATCTTGTACCTTTTCTCGTTTTTATGCTTGATCAGCCCGCACTTCTCTAAGGTGGATAGGAGGGGGTAAATTGTGCCCGGGCTGAGCAGAATGTTGAAGTAGTTATTGATAAACGTGATAATATCGAAGCCGCACGATGGAGTGCCCTTTATCAACTGCAGTATTATCATGTCGAGCAAACTCTTCACGTATCGCTCACGCATACTTCTTTCATTTTTACGTAGCTCGATCACAATTGTCACCAGTTTGTTTCCAATCACAATCATTTATGATTGTATGAATCTCTGCTGGTTGGAGAATAATTATAGACTTAGATAAAGATTTCGATACGATGAACAAAACGTCCTCAAGTTCAAACGCCCTAAAGAAATTGATTAAACTCCTCGCGAAAGAGGGCGTTATAGAAATTCTACTTTTTATACATAAAAACGGCTCTGCACGCTATAAAGATTTGGTGGCGATCGTAAGTAGTGAACCGACATTAGTGAGAAGGCTAAACGAGCTGACTTCTCTTAAGATTTTGGAAAGGAAGCTGTTAGATGAAAAATATAGGCCAGTAGAATACCACCTTACCGAGTTAGGTGCTGAGTTAAGTGAACGTCTTATAAAGACCATGAATGAACTCGAGAAGATTTATTTCAAAAATCTGTAACACGCGCGCTGTTTTTCAGCACACCGCAATGGTTTTCTGTGTCTTTTCAATTGCCTTTTTCAGCCCCTCCAGCTTTTCCTCTTTTCCTGAGAACGATGCGGTATTTTCACCCTGTGAGGCTGTATATGATAGGGTGAGAATCTTCGTCTTCTTTTTCAGCACACCACCAATATTTCTTGTGTCAAGCGGAATTACGTTATTTGTAAGATTGTCGATGTTTCTCTCGGCGACTTTCTCGCTTTTGGTTGCCATGCTCACTATACTGTCAATGGGAGTCTCAAACAATAGTTGCTTGTTAAAATCATAGCACCAACACACCCTTTTGTCTGTGACATACATCCATCCTGGCTTCCATGTCGCGCCCATGATGCCGGAAGCAGGATCTTGATACCACACCTTCTCACCTTGGACAATTTTTTCGTCCTTGGCTAAAAACTGGAATGCTTCTTCACCTGGAAGAGCAATTTCTCCTTCTAGGGCGATTCCCATTGCCTTCATCTTTTTCTCGATCGCTGACATCAGCTCTGCTAGGTTTTCTGTGTTGAGAATTGCCGTCTCACCTGTTTCAAGCAACACATAGAGCCGTTCTCTCGTTCCTGTGAAATAATTGTCCTCTTTTATCATCAGCCCTCTTATCTTTTCGAGTGGCGTTTCAAATAGCATCTCGGCATGCTCCTTTCTGAACAAGAACAGTCGCCTGTCCGTGAGATAGAGGTGCCCTGGTCTCCATGTGCTGTATATTCCCTTGCTGTAGTAGTGCGATCCAAATGCATAAAAAATGACCTCCTCCCCCTCGATCAGCGGCGGTCCTCTCTTCTCTGCTATCTCCTTTGCATAATATTTGCGTACGCTCTCATCCCATGCCTCCATCATGCCGTATTCCAGCATGGTCTCCATTCCTGCGAGCGCAGCTCTCAGGTTGACGCCTATTAGCGGAACACCGGCAACGGTTATGATGACGTCTGCATGGATCACGACTCCCTTGTTTAGGATCGTGTCTACTAGGTCAACGACCGTGCACTCTATGTCCCTTGTCGGCTCCATTTTACTTCCTCTGTTTTTTAGACGATAAATACTAGATGTACCTCCACACTCTTGTCAGAATGCCTCTTGGCTTGTTTGCCCGACAAGCCCCATTCGACTCATGGCAAGCATAGCAGCAAGCCGGGCAGACATAGCAATTATGGACGTTACACTTCTGAGTGTAAGTACTGTAGGGGTTGCACCTGTCACTCATCTTTAGCAGACAAACCCATTTTCTCATTCAATCAACCTCATGCATCGCCTAATATTTTCTCTCACGGGCAAACCGTTGACTCCAGAGCATGTTCCTACATCTTGGGCAGTAGTTTATATTCAGATTTTCTACAACCTCACCACAATGAGGACATTTCCTATATACTGCCTCTGATTTCCTTTCCATCTATCTCATCTCCTTCTCTCTCCAATTTCACCGACGAAGCTAAATGGCGCCCAAGGCCCGGTGAAACGTACGGAAAAACCTTCCATTTCATTGATCTTTTCCAGTTCCTTGCCAAGTCTCTCAACTTTGTCGTTGTGCACGAGGCAACTTAGGTTCAAGATCATCTGTTTGTCCTGCCATTTCTTCGGCACCCGTGCGCTCTTCGTTGCCTCTATGCGTAAGTCATCGACGTGTTCCTTTATCTGCTCATAAAAATCCCGGGAATACCTTTCTGCTTCTGCTAGCAACGCATTTTTCAGTAGCTTTTCTGATTTTCGTCTGAGCATGTAGGCTGCCCCTTTGGATTTTTTCTTCATGTCTTCCTTCAACTTCTTGAGCTCTTCGTTTGTCTCCTCGACCTTCGGTATGATGAGCTCTTGGTCCCAGAAGATTTGGACTGTAAACTCTGCTTTGTCCCTGACCTTTTCCAGTTTCTCTTTTAGCTCAGCGTAGTTCTCGCTTAGCCACTCCTTTACCGTCTCATCATCCCCCTTGACTATGGTGTCAAAAGCAAGTGGAATCACAGTACCAAATTTTTCCGTCGACGCATCGATGGTGTATTGATGAGACAGCACCCATTCCTTCACCTTTTGCTCGTCTTTCGAGTCATATGGTTTGGCAGCGCAGCTATGGACGACAGAGCTGATGTCTTTGCACGCCACCGTGTAAACCCTGCTATCCTCTATTCCGATCGCACCAAGGCTCGTTTCAGCACCACTGTTTATGATGCAATATAGATATCTTCCTTCGGAAACTTCTTCCATCTTTCCCCTCTAGGATATTCCTTCAGCTTCTTCCCATCGCTCTGGATTTATGATTTTTCCCACCAACTCATCCGCTATGTTGTCGAGACCTTCTCTCACCTCTTGAACTGCATCTAGAAGGTCATGTTCTCTCTTTATACTCTCGAGCGCTTCATCAAGGTCCATGAGCGCTTCTCCCAGCCTCTCAACTTCTTCTTCTGTTAGACTTCCACCCTCTATTCTTCTGAGAGCCTGTCCCTCAAGCGCATCCTTTATGATTTCGACGAGGGCGATGACTAGCCCGAGTATACCTTGCTTGAGATTGTCTTCGTCGATGTCAACTACCATGAGCATCACTTCTTCAGCTTGATTTCCAGAATGCCATTCATGTATGTCGTTATCACATCATCGCTCACAGAACAGGGCAGATCCACCTCTCTGTAGTATCTATGATTGGGGATGGATATGGTGAGCGCATGGTTTTCGATGTTGAGTTTAATATCCTCCTCATCAACACCGGGCAGCTCTGCTACAACCCTCATCCAATCTTTTCCATCAAAAATGTCTATGAGTGGTTCTCTTTCTCCTACTGATGTTCTTTGGTCTGCAAAGTCACCTTTCCGCAAGGGACTTACCCATCCGCACATGGGACAGCCCTCTCCAAGCAATCTCTCTTCTTCTATGATATGATGACAACTGGGGCAGCGATAATGGAATGTTTGTCCACTCTTTCTTTTCGCCCTCTTCCCCATAGTAGATGCCTCTCTAGGTGGGTGATGAGCCAGTGGGTAGACCGTGGACAACCTTCTTTTTGCTTCCCCTTTTATCATGTACTCACCCATCCTATACTACCATCTTCCTTAATGGGCTCACCCATCCGCATATCGGACAGCCCTCTTCCAGTAACTCTCGCTCCTCTCTCCTATTTCCGCATTCTGGGCAGTTCACTTTCACCTTGTCTGCTTCTCTCCATCCTATGGCGTTAAGGTTTGTTCCAGATGGGAACTCCAGACCGTACTGGGCTGCGGTCTCAAAGGATGCGAGCGCAGCTCTTATCTTGATGCCGAGCAACTCCACCCCAGCGACAGAGACCATGATATCTGCATTGATCACCAGTCCCTTATCCAGGATCCTACCTATCGCCTCAGCCAGATCGCTCTTTGGTTCTTCTGGCGCTAACCCTGCCATCTAGTCTCCTCCATCTATTTGGACCCGTATCTCTCTTTGTATCGTTCTTTGCGCTTTTTTAACCTCTCCTTTAGTGGTCTTCTCCTCTCTTTGCGCACGTATTCGATCCATTCCTTCCAGCCTTTTCCTTCTCTCTCTTCTCTCATCTCTCTTCTGTATTTAGTCTGCATGCCAGCAGGCGAGATCGTCCTCATTTTGGATTTCCTCCTATCCAAATCTCCTTGCCATCCGCGCATTGAACTTTGCAGCCTTGTGCTCCCAGCGTTTGCCCCATTTCTCTCCTTTTGCGCTCCACTTTGAGGATTTCCTGTCCCATCTAGCATGTTCTCTGCTTATCCTGGTCTGCTTTTTTACCTCAAAGTTTCTGTCCGTTGCCTTCCTTTTCTGCTCAAAGTGTTTTCTTCGAGCTGCGATCTTTCTTGCCAGATGTCCAGCATCACCATATCTTTTCTGTTCCCTAAGCGCATCTCTTGCCTTTCGAACGGCTTTTATCCATTCATATTTAGCTTGATCCATCAGATCACCTACCATGGATTTCTTTTACACGTCGTATCTTCCTGCCTTTGGCTATCTTTTTTCTTCCCTCCCATATGATTTCGAGAATGGTTCTGAGCCTCTCCTTTGCCTCCTCGCCGCTCATATTGTCCAATTCTTTAAGACGCTCTTTGAACTCTTTTTCATCTGTTATTTGAGCATCTATGATGGGGTGCCGCTTTGCCCTAGTTGCCATATCATAATCTCTTTTATGCGCCCCGCTTTGGGTGCTCATGTCTCCATCTAATGGCTTGCTTCTTCCATTTTATTCTCGCCCTAGCCATTCGAGCCTTGTTTTTCATCTCTGAGACTCTCCAATTTTTCATCTCTTTCCACCTCTATTTTCTCAAAGGATTCATCCCCAGAATTCTTTCTTAAATCTCTCTTGGCACTTTTCGATCCTTTTGATGCCTGACTCCATCCTCGCCTGCATCTCCCTGAAGCCTGCATGCATCCTTTTGACTGCCTCCTCATTCTTCCTTGTCTGCTCTTCTATACCCGCTTGCATCTCAGTAGCTTTCTCTGCCATAGCCTTCCTTTTCTCTCTAACCGATGTCATACTTCATCCCCCTTTTTTCGTGTTCAAGCTTTTTTAGATGCTTTGCCCAGAGCCTCTCTTAGCTTCCATTTCAGCTCTGATTTCGCTACATGCCCCTTCTTTTTTGCCTCACGCGAAGCTTCCTTTGCCTCAATCTTCTTACCCAAGTCCTTCATATCTTTCACCTCCTCTCAAATTCTCTCGCTCTTGCCTCCCATCTCGCTCTCCTTCTGTCCCATTTTCCTCTCCATATCGATTGCCTCGATAATTTTTCTCGTTCCAATGCATCTATCCCGGTTACTGCCTCTCCTCTTAATCTCGCTGCCTCTGCTCGCTCTATCTCAAGCCTCTTTTGTCTCAGAATCCTTTCTCTTTGCGCTTTGATTCTCCCTTCTTCTGTCTGTCTCCTTACCTTTATGCCTCCTCCTCGTGTTTTTTGTGCCTTGACCCTCTCTTCTTGCTTTTTAAGTCTCTCTTTTTGTTCAGATAGCCGCTCCATATACTCCAATCCTACCCCCATCTAACTCCTCCTCTGTTTTTCTCTCTCTTTTGCCCTCTCATCGGCTGCTCTTTCGAACGACACGATCGAGTACTTCGGCGAAAAAGTCGTTCTCTCAGCAAACTCCGGTTTGGACACTGTTGAGTACTTGGGCGAAAATGTTGTCTTCTCTGCAAACTCTGGTTTTGGCACAGTTTTATGTTTAGGAGAGAAGTTCGTCTTTTCTGCAAACTTTGGATCAGGCACAGTTGAGTGTTTTGGAGAATAGCTCATCGCCTCTCTAAACTCGGGATCTGGCACTGTTGAATGTTTTGGAGAATAAGTAGTAGAGTCTGCAAAATCCTTTGAAGGCATGGTTGAGTAGGAGAACAGCATCTTCCCATGTTCTATCTCATCTAGCCTGCGATTCCTCTTCCGAGTTTCCACTATCTCCCGATTTCTTTCAATTATTGGTTTTAGTCTCGCTTGCTGGCTTTCCACTTGCGCTTTAGCGGTCTCCCTCTGCTTTATCTGTTGTATCCTTATCTTCTCTTTTACCTCCCCCACTTTCGCTCTCTGTTTCTCCTGTTGCCTTTTCACACTCGCTCTCGCTCTTTCCTTCTGCACCCTGCCTTTTTCATATATACTGGCTTGGTGTCTCTCCACCTTTGTGCTAAGTGCCCTTTTCCTCTCTCTCATGCGTGGCAGGATCTCTTCCCTCATTCTTTTCTGGTGTGCCTCGACGAGAGCCCTCTGTCTTCTCTTGTTCTCCCTTATCTTCTCCTTCTGTTTGTTTGCCATTTGTCTCACCACTTGGGTGAATATGTCGTGCCCGCTTTTTTGCGCACAGTCGAGTACAAGCATGAGTACCTTGTGCCCTTTCCCCTCGCGGTGCCTAACATTTTTTTCTCCTTTTCCCTCTCTTTTTCCGTCTTCTTTTCCTTTTCTTTCGCCATCTATCTCCCTCCTTTCTTGCTCAACTTGATCTTGAGGATTCCGTTCTTGAACGATGCCTCCTCGATCCTGTCAATTTCGCTTCCTTCTGGCACCGATACGTCTCTCTCAATCCTGCCCTCTGGGGTGTTTGCGGTGATCTTCAGAACGTTGTCAACGATCTCCGTCTCTATGTCCTCTTCCCTAACTAGGGGCAGCTCTGCGACAACCAATACATGGTCACCTTTGTCAAAAACATCGATCAGCGACTCTCTGGCTTTACTCAGATCTGCCTTTATCACCTTTGTCTTTTCTATGCGCGAAGGTCGATATCCACGTCTCTCATATCTATGTGGTCTAATGCCAATACCTGGGTGGGGTGGAGCCTCCTTCCTGATAGTGCTTATACTGTACCGATATTCGCCCTTGTAGCCCTTTCCCTCGATCTCCCCAAATCTTGTGGTCCCCTCTTCTGCCTCTTTTGCAATCTCTTCAAGGTTCTCTAGAAAGCCCCTTAGACCGCTGAGCAAACCGCCTAGAGGACGTTGCTCTTCTTTAGTCATGTTACATCCTTCCAGCCGAGTCCAATTTTCTATTAGTGTGTACATATATATAGATTTTCGTGTCGAATTTTGTATCGAATTTGGATATTTTTAAATAATACTAAAGCCATTAAGTAGAAAGGTGGCGTTAATGCGAGAGGGAAGATATATCTACGGGATAATAGCCGCTAAAGGAAATTTTGATCCTACCAAGATTCGCAGGGATTTATACACAGTCCATTACAATGACATTGCTGCTGTTGTCGGCAAGTCACCAATCACAAAATACGAGGTTACAAAAGAGAGGTTATTAGCGCACGAGCATGTGCTCAGGGACGTTTTGAAGGATAGGGCAATCGTCCCCATGGGTTTCGGCACTATCGCCGACAACGATGATGATGTCAAAAAAATTTTGAAGACTGCATACGTGGAATTCAAGAGCGCTTTGAAGAGTATAGACGATAAGATACAGGTCGACGTGAGGGCGCTATGGGACGCAAATAAAATCATGGCAGATATTCTGAGGGAAGATGAGGAGGTACGGAGATTAAAAGAGACGGTAGCAGCAAAGCCCCCCGATGAGAGTTATGATGACAGGATAGAGTTGGGCAAGAAAGTAAAATTGGCGTTAGACGAGAAAAAGGATGCGTACATCAAGGATATACATGATGTCTTAAGTGAATTTTTAGACGATCCACAGGATTTTCGGCAGAACAAGCTGTTAGATGAGAAAATGATTATGAACACATCGTTTTTAGTGCCTAGAGGTAACGAGAAAGCGTTCTATGATAAGCTCGATGAGCTAGAGAGAAAATATGGCGAGCGAGTCGAGTTCAGAGCTGCCGGGCCCCTGCCGGCTTATAATTTCGCTGGGATCGAGCTGAGAAAAATGGATTTCGAGATGATCGATGATGCGAGAAAGACATTAGGGCTGGGCGAAGAGGCGACTATGGCTGAGATTAAATCCGCCTACTTAGATCTAGCACATAAATATCATCCAGACAAAAATCCTGGTGATATCTCTGCTGCAGAGCGGTTTAAAAAGATAGAAAAAGCATACAACACGCTAGTTGAGTATTGCGAGCATTACCCATATTCTTTTAGAAAGACAGAGGTTGGAAAAACCGTCATAGTTGCTGATAAATATGGCTAGGTCTAAGGTTGCGGTGAGCAAGATCATAGGGATCGATCTGGGCACGAGCAATTCTGCCGCAGCCATGATCTTTAACGGAAAACCCACTATCATTCCAAGCGCAGAGGGCTTAGCTGCTCATGGTAAAATGTTCACGTCGGCTGTGGCATTTACAGACGATGGTCTTTTGGTCGGAGAGCTTGCGAAAGAGCAGGCAACAACTAACCCAGAGCGAACGATCACGGCGATAAAAAGGAAGATGGGCACAGATTATAGGGTGAAGATAGATGGTAAGGAGTACACGCCACAAGAAATCTCCGCGATGATTCTTCGAAAGATAAAGGATGATGCGGAAGCCTATCTGGGCGAAAAAATAGAGAGAGCTGTTATTACGGTGCCAGCATACTTCAATGACAATCAACGAACTGCGACGAAAGATGCTGGCATAATCGCGGGTTTGGAAGTATTTCGCCTAGTAAACGAGCCGACAGCCGCCTCGTTAGCTTATGGCTTAGACAGAGTTCGGAAAGAACTGAAGATCGCGGTGTTAGACCTAGGTGGTGGGACGTTCGATGTCACCATAATGGAGATGAGCAAAGGGGTTTTTGATGTCATATCCACAAGCGGTGACACGCAGCTAGGTGGTACAGACATGGACGATAGAATTGTCGATCATCTGGCAAACGAGTTCCAAAAAAAGCATGACATCGATCTGAGAGGGGATAAAAAAGCCATGGCAAGGCTTAGGGAGGCGGCAGAAAAGGCGAAGATCGATTTGTCCACCGTGCCGTCCACCAGGATACATCTACCATTCATCACCGGTGATCTGAGCAACCCGAAACATCTGGACACCATTTTGACAAGAGCGAAGCTAGAGACGTTGATCGAAGACGTAATCGCTAGACTGGATGGACCAATGGAATGTGCGCTGAAGGATGCAGGATTAGAGCCTAAGGATGTTGACAGGGTGATCCTAGTCGGTGGTCCTACGAAAATGCCAGTCGTCCAACGAAAGTTCAAAGAATTTTTCGGCAAGGAATTTGAGAAGGGCATAGACCCGATGGAATGCGTCGCAAAGGGCGCAGCAATCCAAGGAGGTGTTCTAGCCGGTGAGATCGATGACATAGTGCTTCTGGATGTGACACCACTTTCATTGGGCATCGAAACCTCTGGTGGTGTTTTCACTAAGTTGATAGAGAGGAATACAAAGATACCTGTGACTGAGAGCGAGATATTCTCGACTGCAAAGGACTTTCAAACGACCATGGCGATCCATGTCTTACAAGGCGAGAGACCGATGGCAGCCGATAACATAACATTGGGCTTGTTCAATTTGACTGGGATACCACCGGCGCCAAGGAGAGAGCCTATGATAGAAGTTACTTTTGACATAGATGCTGATGGTATATTGAGCGTCTCGGCGGAAGACCTAGATACTGGTAAGAGGCAGAAGGTGACGATAGAAAGCTCGACAAAACTCTCAAGTGAGGAAATAGACAGGATGATCAAGGATGCCGAGAGATTTGCTACGACAGACAAAAAGATAAAAGATAGAATCAAGGCTCGCAACCGAGCGGATGCGTTGATACATGCAACAGAAGCGGCAATAAAAGATGTCAAAATCAGCAAAGATGAAAAAGAGAGGGTTGAGAGAGCTATCGAAAAGTTAAGGGAAGCGTTGAAAAGTGATGATGTCGATAGAATTGGGAAAGATGCTGAGGAATTAGATAGAATAATAAGTGAGATAGGGGCGAGGATGCAGCTCAGCTATACATGACCTCAGCGAAGTTCGTCAGATCGTCCACTCCCCTAATCTCATGCGGGAACAGTGGCATCTCGCTTATCGCATAACCAGAAAATTTCTTGTTGATCTCTTTGATGTATTTCTGCTCCCTTTCTCTCCTTGATGCACAGAAACTACAGTTCGTTGGGGGGGTAACCCTGTTGATCACGATTCTATGTGTGGGAATATTAAGCTCCTGAAGTCTTGTGAGCACCCTTCCCGTTTCAACTACGCCAAGTGCCTCTGGAACCGTGACGACGACGAACTCCGTCCGCTTCGGATCTCTGAGAAGCTCTATCACATTCTTTAGTCTCTTTTTATAGGTCAGCACAACCCTCATGGTCTTGGTGAGAGAGACTATTCCCCTATACTTCAGCATGGTCTTGATGAGAGCGCTAGACCAGTCCATGACCAATTCGGGCAACTCCAGCAAGCGTAGCAAATGGCCCGATGGTGCAGTGTCCAAGATGAATATGTCATATTTTTTCTCATCCATCAAATCTATGATCTTGGATAGAGCCATGAGCTCATCCAGACCTGGTGGTGAGAGTTCTATAGCCCTGTTGAATATGTCCCTATCGTATGGAAACTCCAACCCAGCGCCTCCGCTCATGAAGGCATCGAACACTTCGTTTATTTCCTCTATATACTCCTTCTTGAATTCCTCGAGAGCGGCGTCAGCATCCATTGCCACTGCATAAAGATTATCATTTATTTGCACGGCATCAGTGCTTATGGGAAGATCAAAGCTCCTGCCTAAGGCTTGGACGGGATCTGTTGAGAAGATCAGAATCTTCTTAGCAGGCAATGTTTTGGCCATGTACAATGCGGTTGCTGCAGCCACTGTCGTTTTCCCTAGTCCTCCCTTGCCCCCGAAGAGAAGCAACTGGTATTTGCTCAGCTCCATCCTTTTACGAGACATTTTTTTGGTCAGCTGACCTAGCAGATTCATCATCTTTCTACTTCTAGGGACAACTCTTTCAGTTGACTTGTATCTATATGATCCTCCGGAGAGAACCCCGCCGAACTCTACTAGGCTATCCAGCCCCTTAATCTCGTTTGGAAATAGAGGAGTCTGTATGATATTGTAGCCAGGGAGCAAACTGTTTATTTGTTCTACATATTTTTCTTGGTCTTTTTTCCTAGAGGCGCAGAAATCACATTCCGCAGATAAGTTGACCATGTTGAGGATGATGCTTTTCACGTTGATCCCATTTTCCTCGATTGCTTTGATGAGAAGCTCTGTTTCCTCAATCCCCATCGCCTCTGGAATCGTGACAGGGACGAACTCCGTTCTGGAGCTTGTGATGAGTGTCCTAAGCTCCTTAACGTCTTTTTTCTGCGACTCTATCCACTTGTCCACGTAATCCTTTCTATATCTGCCTCTCCTGAAGCTCGACACTATGTATCTATACTTCTCTTGTAATCTGTCCAGAATACAAACAAAATCGTCCATGAATTTGGGTAGGGAGAGGAAGCGAACCATGTGTCCGGTGGCAGCGGTGTCTATGATGAGCAGCTCATATTTTCCCTCTTTCATCAGGTCCATGAGTTTTAGCATGGCGATGATCTCGTCTATGCCAGGCAGGGAGAGGTCTAAAAAATTTGATATGTCTTCAGTGTCGGCATATGTGCCCCTGTCAACTATCGTCCTAATGTAATCGGTGTTCCTCCTCTTATAATCATCGACCAACTCCTCTGCCTTTATCTCCAAACCCCAAAGATTATCGTTGATCTGAGTGATTTCGCTGCCTATCTCGGATTCGAAGATGTCAGAAAGCGAGTGTGCTGGGTTTATGGACATTATTAGGGTTTTCCTGCCTTGCTCAGCCGTTTTCAGCGCAGTTGCAGCAGCGCACGTTGTCTTGCCAACTCCACCTTTTCCACCGAAGAATATAAGCTCTATTCCCCCGCCCAAAAAGCTGGGTGCTGTGCTAACCATACTACCCTAGCCTATCTATTCTTTGGTTTAGATTCATGTTGTTCACGCGGTTGGCTATTTTCAGATTGTGATTCAACTTGTCATTTTCTCTCTCATACTCTTCCTTGGTTATCTCACCAAATTCATAGAGCATCCTGTTCTCCTTTAGCTGGTCGGCGATCTTCTCAGGATTATACATCTCTCGATAAGCAAAATCCCGTATTTGCTCAGTTAACCAGATCATGTCAAATGGTGGTATCGAAATCCCAAGCATCCGCAAAAATATATCGTCAACTATAAACGGCATTTACCTCCACTTCCTTGTTCTCCTTTCTTTTTTAGGTCGCTCAGCCCGCCCCAGTTTATCTATAGTATCAGATCTTCTTCTTTCAAATTCCTCCTTAGTTATTTTGCCAGTTTCATAGAGCTCCCTGTCCTCTTTCAGCGCCTCCTCCAGCCGTTCAGCTCTCTCAAGTTTTTTCATCAGCTCGGATTTTCTCTTCTCGTACTCTTCCCTGGTTATTTCTCCAGTTTCATAGAGCTCCTCGTTCGCCTCCATCTCCAATTTAACCCCTTCAAGATCATACGTCTCTACATAAGCAATATCTCGTATTTTCTCGAGTACCTGGGTGAAAAGTTTGAACGGAGCAAGGATGACGTCGTCGATCACAAACACCATTTCACCTCTTTCCTCCCAGACGTATGCTCACAAAGTTTGACGGCGCCCATGGTCCGCTATACTGAATTCGCAGAGATTTGTATTTTTCACTGAGCTTTCCCATTTCCTCAGAGAACTCTTTGACTTTATCCCTGTCGACCAGGAATGCTGCATTCAATACCATCCTATCGCTGAACGGTCTGCATTTTTTCGAGCTCGCCGCTACTTTCGCAAGCGACTCAAAGATTTCTGATGCCCAGCCTTCAGCATCCCTCCTCTTTTCCTCGTCCAATGGTTCTGCAACCTCTCTCGGCAAGATCGCTTTGAAGCCAAGCTCAACCTTGTTGTCCAGCAACTTCAGAGCCTCTTTTATCGTCTTGTATGCTTTGCTTAGCACCACTTTCAATATCTTTCGGTTTTTGAATACTTGGTCGAATGCCGCTGGTGCGACAGTGTAATCCTCCAGAACTTTTCTCATGACTTCGTCATGCGCCTCCGTGTTCTCCTCAGTCAGCTCATATTCCTTCATAGGCGAATCGCTCACGACCGCCGCGATATCCTTATGATCGATGGTGTAAACTTCACCGCTATTTTCTATTCCAATATTCCCAAAGCTCTTTCTTTCGCCTGGGGATGGTATTATGCAGTAAACGTATTTTCCTTTTTCCGGTTTCTTCAAAGCCTCGATTTTCTTTGATGCATCCACTCTGGCTCTCTCTGCCAGTTCTCTTGCCTTTGATACCAGATCGAAGATCTCATCGTACTTTGAGGCGCTGAAAGCGCTCTCCATTTCTGCCAGCAAATCCTCTGCTTTCCGCATTAGCTCTGGAACATATCTTAGTGCATCTATGTCTCGCGCATCTTTGATCGTATCTCTCACGCGCTCTATCGCTTCCTTTGCCTTCTTTCGTTTTTCCTCTAATCTCCTCTTTTTCTCTTCCTCTAGTCTCCTCCTCCGCTCCTCTGCTAATCTTCGTTTCTCTTCCTCTTTTTTAGCTAACAACTCTCCATATGTGTCGTTTATCCTCTTTAGTTGCTCTGCATGATCTGCAAGAATACACAGATATCGTCCTTCGTATCCTTTAAGCAAGAATGGTCTATGTCCAACAATGCCCCCCCTACCAACGATCCTCACTTCCTCAAGGGGCTCTACTCCAGTTTTATAGACGGACTTGTATGCATCGTTTATCTCTTTCAGCTGCTCTGCATGATCTACGCGAATATAGAAATACTGCCCTTTCTGTCCTCTTATCGGAAACGGCTCGTCCTTCTTTCCCTTTTTCCCTACAACCTCTATCGCACCGAGAGGTTTTATTTTTCTAGATTGCATATAGCTCACCCTATTTTGACCTGGTCGATTGTAAAAACCTGTTCAAGAACCTGCTGGCTTGAAGATGCTCCTTGAGTATGTTGCGTATGTCCTCTTCACCTTTTTCAGTCGGCTTGTACGTCTTCTTTTTAATGTTATATTCGCATTTCAACAATCCCTTTTCCTCTAGTGTATGGAGAAGAGGATATATCGTTCCTGGGCTGAGTAATACGTTGAAGTTCTTGTGGATCGTCTTTATTATATCCGTGCCGCACATAGGCTCTTTGACGAGAAGTGATAGAACGATCATATCTAAGTAGTCTTTCACAAATCGCTCAACTGATTCGTCTGCGATCTCTGCTTCCGCCAGTGATTCTGATGATAGCACGGTAACATCGTCAGTGGTCAATATCAGATTGTCGTGATGTGCGACCAGTTGCTTGATCGTCTCTGGGCTAAGCTTGGCAACGTCATATAGGCACAATATAGATGCTTTCTTTCCGATCTTAGCTAGGTGTTCTTCATGCTTGAGATGATCTTTGATGTCAATCGAGCCGGCGTCTATGACCATTCGTAGCTTATCAGCGTGGATTTTGCCCATATCTTCTGGACGGATGATCGACAACTTGATGTCCAATTGCTTGAGCTCCTGCATAACCGACCTAGGATCTTCATTGGTTACATAGACCACTTCTTCGCCTTTCTGAGCCGTCGCCAAGAATGGCATTTGGATCGCATACTTGTTCACGTTTGGAGTGTACAAGTGCAGCACATGACCGCTAACGCTTGACAAGATTGCATTTATGGGCAGCGTGTCTGATTTGTTCGACATATGACCTCCTGGTCAATTTTAAATTAGCTATCTTTACATATAAATTTTCGTATCGAGTTTCGATATACAAATAAAATATAAGTAAGATCGTGCCATTCCTGTACTTGGAGGGGATGATTTTGCCGAAGGGGAAAATTATGAGGG
>JASEEV010000029.1 GCA_030019435.1 Methanocellales archaeon
TCTATGGCAGCCCATAGATAGATGTGCTTGCCATCGACCTTCAGCTTGGTCTCATCGATCGCTACCGTTCTCCTCTTCCTCCTCTCGACCTCTGTGACGGATCTGCATCTGACATACCACTTCCTTATCGCCTCATGGGAAACTTCTTCATATCCTAGAAGGACGTCCCTTGTCCTTCTATAAGATAAGCCAGCATAGTAGAGCAAGATAGCTAATGCTTTGATATCACTGCTCTTTCTCCTCCTCAGAAAGATATTTCTATCCTCTAGACATTCCATCACATGCCTCAACATAATTCCCATCCCCCTCTCTGTGTTCCAACAGAAGGGGGAGTTGAGGCATTAACCTTTCCTTAAGTTGACAGTCTCAGTTGACAGTCTCGTACATAGGTGATGAACACAAGAACTACCATACAAATAACCCAAAAAAGTACAAGATCAGCGGAAATAACAAAACGCCCATTGCATGGGTTTTTTTGACCTTTAGGTAGGAGGGGAGGGCTCCAATCAGCGTGGCAACCGCGAAGATCGCCATTCCGAACAAGCCCGTAAACAAAATCGCCATCGTCCCCAAGCCAATTAACACCATCGCACAGAGCCTCGGATAGTTCAAGTGGGATAATGCCTGAGAGGCGTGATCCCCTATGAGAATCGTGATGAAATAAGAGGCAATTGAAACGCCCACGATTACCGTTAAGAAGAGCACTACTATCGATAGATCCCACCCCGCTGGCAGAGTACTGTTGACGGCAACCATGGCACCGCTCCGTGCTCGTTGGATCACATATAATGCAACAAGGCTAAAGATGGCGTTGGCGGTGTTAACCCCACTGACCGCAACGATGAATTCCCTCGTGGAGTCTTCTTCATGGTCTTCACGAATCGCCAGTCGCGCTATCACCGTTGCAACCGCTGACGAGACGCCTGGTAGCCATGATACAAGCGATCCAGCCAGGCTCCCAGTGAAAACTCCCCTTACAATCTTTTCTTTTGATAGTTTGAACTCCGTCCTTATCTGATCTGGAACTTCCGTCTGGGTGAGCAGACTTATCAGGAGCATGCTCGCCCCAAACAGTCCTGAGAACAATGGAAATAAGACGGATGGTTCGCCAAAAACGATGATTGGGGCCATCAGAAAGCCTTTTGTAAATGAGAGAAGACCCAACAATCCGGACAAGAGGAAGATCAACACAGCACATCCTTTATATCTAAAATGCGCTCCTGTAAATGAATCTTCGACCATTTCCCCTCGCTCCGTCCATATCATGATTATCACGATGAACAGCAAAATCCAGCCCATATGCTGGCTGATGATGCCATAGACGTTCTGGAACAGGATGCCCAACGGAAGCACGAGCAGTAGCGCAACTATTACTGAGCCAGCGCTGCCTATTGCGGACAATCTGATCGCCTCTACACCCTTTCCTTCTAGCAATAACTGATGTCCTGGGAGTACGGCCAACGCAGTATCTGCCTCTGGCGCACCCAAAAATATCGATGGGATGAAGTCCAAAAAAGTGTGTGCTATGGCATTTGCAACGATGATGATTGCGATGTAAAGGGGGGCGAACCCATGCTCAAGCAAAACAGGTGAAAATGCTACGAGCAACAGTGCGACATTATTAACATGAAGACCTGGAGTTAACCCTGTAATGATGCCCAACAAAAAGCCAAATAGCACGGATATCAACACGAGATATAGTGATGTCTCAGGCATGCTGGATTAATTCACATATCATACAAAAACCTTTTTTCCTATACGACCAAATTCATGAGCATGGACAAAGAGGTAGCGAAGTTCACGTCCTCTATAGAGGCGGACCAATGGATGTTTAAAGCAGACGTACTTGTGGATAAAGCGCATGTTGTAATGCTGTGCGAGCAAGGCATCATCTCAAAAGATGATTGCTCTGTCATATTAAAAGCGCTAGATGTCATTGAGAAGAACGGAGTTGCATCTGTGAACATATCCACCCACGAGGACGTTCATATGGCGATCGAATCAAAGCTCATCGAGTTGGTTGGCGAAGTTGGTGGACGAATGCACTCCGGAAAGTCACGCAACGATGAGGTTGCTACATGTATCAGGATTGCAATACGAGATGAGCTATTAGAGCTGATGTGTGAGCTAGTTGGGCTAAGACAAACTCTGCTCAGCCTAGCAGGAAAACACACCAAGACGATAATGCCTGGCTTCACACACATGCAGCATGCTCAACCCACTACGTTTGCGCATCACTTGATCGCGCATGCAGATGCTTTCGAGAGAGATTTTGACCGACTCGTAGATGCATATGTGCGTGTGAATCTATGCCCACTTGGTGCAGCCGCACTAGCTTCGACGGGATTTCCAATTAACAGGGAGAGAACTGCGCAGCTACTAGGGTTTGATGACTTGATCGAGAATTCGATGGATGCCGTCAGCACAAGAGACTTTGTCATAGAATGCATGGCGGCCTTTGCGAACACAATGGTGGATTTGAGTCGTATTGCGGAAGAGTTCATTCTGTGGAGCACGCCTGAGTTCGACTTCATCGAATTAGATGACAGATATGCGTCTACAAGCAGCATCATGCCTCAGAAAAAGAACCCTGATGTGCTTGAACTGGTTAGAGCCAAAACGGGTTCTGTCTATGGAGACACCATGTCGGCACTCGCAATATGCAAGGCATTGCCATACAGCTATAACATTGATTTACAGGAGGTCACTCCGCATTTATTAAAAGCGGTCGAAAATACCAGAGCATCGGTGCGCATCATAACAGGTGTGGTGGATACGATGCAAGTTAAGAGCGATGTGATGGCTGCTGCTACCGAAGTTGGATTCATTACGGCAACTGAGCTAGCGGACACCATCGTTCGCGTAGCTAAAATCCCATTTAGGACAGCCCATCGGATCGTTGGAGCCTTAGCCAGGAGCGGTGAGAAACCAACAGTAGAGCAAATCGATGTCGTGGCGAAGAAGATGATAGGGAAACGATTAAGCGATATGGGACTTACGCAAGAGATCGTCGATGAGGCGTTGGATATAGAGCAGAACATCAGAGTGCGAAGTATAAGAGGCGGTCCTTCGCCAGATGAATGCGAACGGATGATCAAGGAGAGGAAGAAGAACATAGCAAGCGATGCGAAGCTCTTGAAGCAAAAAGCCGATAAGATAAACGTTGCATTGAAGCAACTAAACGCCATCGTCAGATCAGGAGCACAGAAATGAAAGTGGGCGATAGAGTCAAAATCAAACGGGGTAATATCACTCATACGGGAATCGTGATGCCCAGTAAGGGCGATTTTATCGTCCTAAAACTAGACAATGGTTATAACATTGGGATAAAGAAAGATGCCAAGACTTTCATCCTTGAAAAGGAAAAGAAAATTGTACCCAAAAAAACATCTGCGCCACCAATTAATCCATCCCTCCCAACGGTGAGTATTCTCTCTACGGGAGGCACGATCGCAAGCAAGGTCGACTATAGGACGGGAGCGGTAACAAGTCAGTTCGATGTAGAGGACATTCTTCGTGCAATACCGGAGCTGGGAGAGATTGCGAATTTTAAGGGAGAGGTCATCTACAACATATTAAGCGAGAACATGAGGGCTGAATATTGGCAAACGTTGGCAAGAGCAATCGCTGCAGAGATCGAAGGTGGTGCTGATGGCGTGATGATCACCCATGGAACTGATACCATGGGTTATACAGCTGCTGCACTCTCATTCATGTTGATAACACCCGTTCCGATAGTCCTCGTCGGCTCACAAAGAAGTGCGGATAGACCAAGCAGCGATAATGCCATGAATGCGGTCTGTGCAACCAAAGTGGCAACCAGCGATATAGCAGAGGTAACAGTTGTGATGCATGCAACCATGTCTGATGATTATTGCCTGATACATAGGGGCACTAGAGTGAGGAAGATGCACACATCTAGAAGAGATGCGTTTCATTCGATCAACGCTAGACCCATAGGAAAAGTGGACTACGCTACGAGAGAGATCGAGACGTTTGTGGAATACAAAAAAAGGGGCGAACAGAAGTTGATGATAAAAGATCACATCGAGCCGAAATGTTCCTTGGTGAAGTTCTATCCAGGTGCCGATCCCAGCATAGTTGATCATTATGCCGCAAGATACAAAGGTCTGGTGATCGAGGGCACTGGGCTGGGACACGTTTCCACAGAGTGGGTTCCGCACATCGAAAAAGCCGTGAAAAAGGGAGTGCATATAGTCATGACGTCTCAATGCCTTGGTGGGAGAATTTGCGACCTAGTATATGATACGGGCCGAGATCTGCTCGAGGCAGGCGTCATCGAAGGAGGGGATATGTTACCTGAAACTGCGCTCGTCAAACTGATGTGGATTTTGGGAAGGACGGACGATCCGGATGAAGTAAGGACGTTGATGAGGAAAAACATAGCTGGTGAAATCAGTGGACTATGAAAGATTGGGGCTTAAAGCGGGATTGGAAATCCATCAACAGTTAGACACTAAGAGGAAGTTATTCTGTAATTGTCCCACCGAGCTGAGGAGTACGAGCGAGTCAACCTATGAGATGTGCCGGCATCTCCAAATAGCAGAGAGTGAACTCGGCGAGATCGATAGGGCAGCATTAGAAGAAGCGCAAGTGAAACGTCGCTTTATCTACAAGGGATATGACACGACATGCTTGGTCGAGAATGATGAGAGCCCTCCCTTGCCACTAAACCCAGAGGCACTGGACATAGCGCTCGAGGTTGCGCTGCTATTGGACATGGTGCCAGTGGATGAAGTCCATACGATGAGAAAGATCGTCATCGATGGATCCAACACCGCTGGCTTTCAGCGAACCGCCTTTGTTGCTTCAGACGGAAAAATCTCCACAGATGAGGGCATCGTTCACATCGATACGCTTTGTCTGGAGGAGGAAGCGGCACAAAAAATATCTGAAGATGTTGGTGGTGTGGTATATTCGCTCGACCGATTGGGAATTCCGCTGGTGGAGATTGCAACCAAGGCGGATATCACAACGCCACAACAAGCACGCATCGTTGCCGAGCACCTTGGCATGATATTGCGCTCGACCGGCAAGGTAAAAAGAGGCATAGGAACGATCCGACAGGACATAAACATCTCCATTGCTGAGGGCGCGCGTGTAGAGATAAAGGGAGTGCAGACCCTTGGTATGATTGGGACAATCATAGAGAGAGAGGTGCTAAGGCAAGTAAATCTGCTAAAAATTAAGGACGAGCTCAAAAGGAGAGGTGCTAAGCACGTTAAAACTGAAATAATAGATGTGAGCGATGTGTTCGCCAGTACTCAATGCTCGATGATCAAAAAGGCGCTTAAAAATAATGCTGTCCTAGCGGTTAAACTCACCTCCTTCGGAGGATTGGTTGGGCGTGAGATCCAACCTGGTCGCCAATTTTGGGATGAACTCTCTGATAGGGCGAAGCGATTTGTTGGGAGAGTTTTCCATACGGATGAATTGCCAGGGTATGGGATGACCAACGCTGAGATAACGAAGCTCAAGAAGAAGGTTCACGCTGCCCCAGATGATGGTATAATATTTGTCGCAGGAGAGAGGTCAAAAGCAAATCTTGCGCTAAATGCAATAATCCAACGAGCTAATGAGGCTTTGGAAGGCATACCAGAGGAGACGAGGAAAGCTTTAGAGGATGGCAACTCCGCCTATATGAGACCTCTTCCAGGAGCAGCACGAATGTATCCAGAAACGGATGTGCTGCCAGTGCCCATATCCAAAGAATTGGTGAAAAAGATCCAGCGATCACTTCCGGAACTACTTCACGAAAGAAAGGAGCGGTACATTCGAGAATATGGACTAAACGATGAGTTAGCGGGATTGATTGCATGTTCTGAGCGGGCACCTCTTTTTGAGCGGATAATGACGTTGGGTGTCTCTCCAACATTAGTGGTCAGAACGCTTACAGCTACGATCTCTGAGCTCAGCAAGGATGGTGTTCCTGTCCAGCTTCTCACGGAGCAGCACTTCATCGGAGTATTTGAACTGATAAGTGCTAACAAAATGGCTAAAGAAGGGATACCCTCCTTGTTAAGAGCTCTAGCAACCAAACCGAGTAAAACAGCTTCCACGACAGTATCTGAATTAGGGCTTGAGACCCTGAGCAAAGAAGACATCGAGAAGCTCATCATAGAGATCGTGGAATCCAAGCGCGATTTCATCAAGGAACGTGGTACAGATGCGGTGAAACCACTGATGGGGCTGATCATGGAACAAGTCAGGGGTAAAGTGGATGGAGAGCTCGTTAGTACCGTTCTCAAAGAAAAGATTGCAAAAGCTATGGGGGAGGTATAATGGGAAAAACTGGAAGCATAGAATGGGTCCAGGTGAAGGGGAGAAAAGGTCAAACTAGACTTGTCAAAAGAAGCGATGCTAGGATCAAACGACCTGGTCCGGCGCAAAGATATATTTCATCTGGCCGGGTCCGGAGAAAGATCAAACGGTCTGCAAGGGCGATAGCTAAGAGCAAGTGAATATGTTCCTGGAGCCTCTGACGATCGTAAGCATCGTAGTCCTGATCGTAGCGCTTATTTTATATGTGCTCATCAGGGCTTTTAAGAGCGTCGGCTTCACTGCTTCAGAAACACTGGTCCTATTGGTAGGTGCGATCATCGCGTACGTCATCATCCCAGATGTGCCACTCTATGCGAAGGGGAACTTGGTTCTCTGTTTTAATGTGGCGGGATGTCTGATACCCCTGACCATATCGGCACGAGTGATACGAGACGGTAGAGCCCCCCTAGCAAAGTGCATCATTGGGATCGCTGTTGTTACCGTACTAACATATCATCTGTCGGCATTCGTTTCAGATAAGGGCGTAGTGATATACAACATATATCATCCTTCGTTGGCGGCTGCTTTTATCGGCATCCTGCTATCAGGAAAAAAATGGGGTCGTGTAGGACCAATTTCTTACGTCTCCAGCTCTTTGGGAATTCTCATAGGTTGCGATCTACTTCGCCTAAATGAGGTATTTGCGCTTCAGCCAGCTAGATTGATTTATGCATCCATAGGAGGTGCGGGCGTGTTTGATGCTATATTTGTAGCAGGCATCATCGCCGTTGCGCTCGACATACTTGCTATGGCGCTTGCACGAATGACTGGGGGTCTGAGATGAACAAGTTTTCAGTCCAAGAGTATAAATAGCAGTAATACATAGGTATAACTAGGTGTAGGAATGCTAGAGATAGAAATGAAGGTTGGACCAAAAGGACAGGTGGTCATCCCACAGGCGTTTAGGAAAGCGCTAAAAATATTCCCACGATCTGAGGTGATCTTCAAGATAGAGGGCGATAAACTTATTCTTGAAAAGCCCAGGGGCGATACTATCAAAATATTCAGTAAAATCGCGAAGTCTGCCCCACTTTTCACTAGAAGGATACATCCGCACGAGGCACATGAGGAGGAGCTTGAGGAGCGATTAGGTTGATATATCTGGATTCTACCGTCCCTATCTATGCGATTCTATATGCGGATGAGAGAGGAGAGTGGGCTAGAAATCTGCTGAAGAAGGTTAGAAATGGAGAGCGAATGGCAGCAACATCTGCACTGACATTTGATGAGGTGTTCTGGAAGGTCAAAAAGGAGAAAGGTTTCAATGCCGCCTTGCGAGCGGGAGAGGCTTTCCTAACGATGACAAATCTCACGTTTATCAGCGTAGATGATGAAGTGTTATGGGAATCATTAGCTCTGATCAAACAACACAAGCTTGATCCAAGAGATGCCATACATGCTGCGTGCGCCATAACTCATGGCGTCTACACGATCATCTCTGAGGACCCTGATTTTGATAAGATAGCTATGTTGAGCAGGGAATGGATGTAATCTAAAAGCCCCTTATGTTTTCTTTCTGAGCAGGTATGCGACTGCTACTATTGTAAGAATCGCGAATATTGACATCCCGGATTGGTGGAAGTCCAAATGGACCTTTAGGAGAGCCTGTTATACGGCGACGCTAAAATCCTCCAAATCATAGGCTAAATATCCCAGTTCCCTCAGTTCATCCTTGCTTTCGATCTTTTTAGCGATTAAACCAAAGTATTCCTTTTTTCTACTCCAGTCAACGAATTTTGATTTTTCCTTTAATTCTGTGAGAATTTTTAGGGATTCTCTTTTACTCAACGATTTCCATTTCGCCTCAAAGAAAGCGATCTGTTTATTTCCATTTAATGCTACGAGATCTATTTCCTCATCCCTCCACCACCATCTTCCAATTTTTTCAAACTTAAATGCCAATACGTTCTGGTTATTTAATTCAACAAGAAGTTGTTTCGAGATTTCCTCAAAACTTCTCCCCAAAAAAGAATCAAAATCTTTTTTTATTTTATTAAGCAAAACATCATAATTTCCAATTTCATAATCGCTTCTATTTCTATAGATGTATCTAAACCAGAATCTGAAGAAATTGTCACTTAAGAAATACCTGCCTCTTTTGCTTTTCCATGGTCTTTCTTCTGTTATAGGAACTTCATACGACAAATATCCAAAATCCTTTACGAGCAGACTTAGGTATTTGCTTATACTCTTTATATTTATTCCAGATTTGTTTGCGATAGTGGTCATCTCTGAATTACCTAATGCAATTGCCTCTAAAATTGAGAAGTATGATGGATGTTCACTCCCAAACTCCTCTATCAAAATGCTTCTTGCCTCGTCTTTCAACGGTGCGAAATCCCTAAAAAGAAGTATTTTCAATGCAGATAAAATATCATTTCCTTTTATCCCCTGTTCTTCAGCAGTCACATAATATTTGGGTATGCCGCCAAACACAGAATACCATTTTATTTTTTCCTCAATATTTTTTATTTTCAAATCTTCTAGCATTTCACAGATGATCTTAAATGTGAGCGGTTTAAGTACGTATTTTTCCGTAGCCCTCCCGAAAAGAGGTTCTTTATTGTCAGAAAATATTTTATTAATTAGGGTTACATGAGAACCAGCAATGATTATATGAACTTTTACTTTCTCTTTATTTCTGTCAAAAACTTTTTGAAAATCTGAAAAAATGCTTTCATCCACATACTTAAAGTTTTGGAATTCATCAAAAAATATTGCAGTTTTTTTACTTACATTATTCAGCAAAAACTCCAAGAATTCATCAAATTTTATTAAAGTTGGAAACTTCTCTATTTTGCTCCTAGCAATTGAAGATAACTCCTCCAAAAGTAAAGGAACCTTTTTTCTTCCTACAAAGAAATAGAGATGCTCTTTATCTTTATAAAACTGTTTTACAAGCTCGGTTTTTCCAACCCTTCTTCTACCAGATACCACTGTAAAATGCATTGATTTGTTACATAAATTCCAAACCCGTTCTATTTCGTTGAGTTCTTCGTTCCTATTATAAAATTTCATACTCTCACTTATACTACTATAACGTATCATTACAGTTAGTAGTATTTAAAAGTTTTTGTATTTCAGCTGTGTCGAATGATTCGGATCACATCTTTGAATTTACATGTCCCCATCCCATCTCAGCTCATGGGCATGTGTTATCGTCTTCTTCTAAGCAGATATGCGACTGCTAGGATTGTAAACACAACTTCAAATCCCGAGATTCATGGCTTTTGACATGCATCATCATACCAACATGTCCCACATATGCAGTAGCCCATTAACTCCTCTATAGTATGATCACACCATCCAGTCCCTTAAAATGGGGGTCTCTTGTAAGAAGTTTTTGCCTGATGCTTCTGGCACATGCTAAGATGAGACCATCCATTAAGCCAAAGTTCTTATCTACCTTTTTCCTTTCAAAGGTTATACGAGCACCCTCTTTATAGATCTCCTCACTAAGATCTAAAATGTCTACTATTTCCTTGGTTTCTTTGAAGAAATAATCTACATTTTTCCCTTCTCTGTAGCACCACAATGCTATTTCTGAGAGACTGATGGATGATGCATAGCAAGATTCTGTGGTTAATATCTCTTTAACCCTTTTACCCTTACTAGAGCCTATGAAATGCTCGATAACAGCACTGCTATCAAGAAACATCTAGAGCTCCCTATCGAGATGGTCTAATCGGAAAAATCCTTTTGCTCCTTTTGCGATGGCAAATGTCCTCTCGATAGCACTCTTTCTCCTCCTACTCACGATGGCTAACTCAATTCGTTCCCCAACCACGATTTTATCCCCCTCCACGACTTCTTTGGGGATTAGCACTCCAATAGAATTACCTATTTTCAGTGTTTTGGCTTCAAAGGTCATTTTCACCATCTAGTTTAACGTTAAACTATTTAAATATTGTGATTGATGTGGATTACTTATCAGGATTTTTGCTCTCTCTATTTACAATTGCCTTCTTCTGAGCGCGACTGCTGTATTATAAGAATTGAAATGCCCTCTAATTTGTTATCCATCCACGCTGTGATCAAAGAACATCGATAAGATCCCTGGTTTTCCAGACCTTTACCTCGTTTTGCTCCTTAAAGTGGATGTCCTCGCTCCAAATTCCATCGTTCTCAAATGACATGGCCAATGCCAGGAAAGGCGTGTCATTTTCGTCTATCTCAGCCATGATCTTCCATGCTTTGGGAATGTATTCTGCAAAATCCTCTTTGGATACGATGGTTATGCGATCCATGATGGTGTACAGCAGAATGTAGAGCTCGTCTTCACTAAGAGCGCTTCTATTGATGATCTCATCTTTGTGCCTCTTCAGCTCGGAGAACACATACTCTGGTAAATACAATTCGAACTCTGGGTTGAGCAGGAGTTTCCTTGTGGCTGAATCTCTGATGATAGCGGCCATGATGATGTTGGTGTCGACGACCAACTTCATCCGATTAACTCCCTGTAATGCTCGAATATGGCTTTTTTGAGCTTATGGTCTAACTCCTTCACATCCTCTTCGGTCAACTTGCTTTTAGCAACTATCTTATCCATCAGCTCAAGTCTCCTCGCATAGTCCCACATCGCCCGCCTTGCTATTTCGCTCCACTTGACCTCGCTGTGCCGCTTCACGATGCGATGCAGTTCCTCTGGAATTGCAAGCGTTATATTGGCCATCAGGATCACCTCTTTATAATATGTGAATGCACATATTTATGTGTTTTGATGGATTCAGTAGATGGACAAGTAGATTTTCCGCCAATGAAGCTGTTTCCAAATGGCAAATCGTTATGGTCTCAGTTGAGACATACTTCCGAAGGTCAAATTCTACCAGCAAGTAGATGATTAGCAGCAGATCGCAAAGTAAAAAATAAGCCAAGGATTACAGTTCTTCCGAGCACACGGTCCACTTATCGTCTTCTTCTGAGCAGATATGCAACTGCTGCTATCGTGAGAATTGCAAATACTGCCTCAAAACTAGGAACCTTCGGTACTTTCTCTGTTATCCTTTCCAAGAGTCCTATCTTTGGAGTCGGTGTTGGTGTTGGCACCACTGGTACTGGAGTCGGTGTGGGCGTCGGAATTATCACCTTGGGAACGGGTGTTGGAGTTGGTGTCGGAGCAGGTGTTGGTGTAGGTGCTGGTGCTACAGCTCCGCCTGCAGCTGGTGGAGGTGTAGGTGTTGGAGTCGGTGTTGGCGTAGGTGAAACAGTAACAACCAGCGTGTCTGCGTCGGTCGCACCCGCATTATCAGTGACTGTTAACGTGACAGTATAGGTTCCGGCTGTGTTGTATGTGTGCGTTGGTTTCACGCCTGTGCCAGTAGTTCCGTCACCGAAATCCCATGAATATGATGCAATGCCCTCTTTATCCGTGGATCCAGAGCCGTCAAAGGTGACCACATCTCCGACATAAACCGATTGGTTAGGACCAGCATCTGCGACGGGGAGAGCGTTGACCGTGATCGTTATCGTATCATCATCCTGCACGCCAGTCGTATTAGTGACGATCAATCTAACAGTGTATTTTTTTCCTCCAACCTTATATACATGGGTTGGCTTTGGACCTTCGCCACTAGTATCATCACCAAAATTCCATGAATATGATACGATGTCTCCAGCGTACTCGCCAGTGGACTGAGTGCCGTCAAAGGTAATGGTGTCGCCCTCATTGACACTTGTTTTGTCTGCACTGGCTTTCGCTGTTACAGCAGCTTGGACTGTCGATGCTGATATGAGCATTGATAAGAGAATTATCAGTGCAATTACGATTAGTTTTTTCATGATATCACCTTAAATGCTATACTTGCTGTCGTGTTGTCTGCACCTTCTATCACCACAGTTATGCTAGCTGTCGCATTTCCTGGTGCTGGCTCCCATGCAGTTACATCATAAGTTGCGTTCGCCAAATTCGTGATCTGATAGAACCCAGTTGCATCTGTTATCGCATGCCCATATCCTGCTGTCTCGTTCCATGCAAACACGTCTGCACCTTTGAGTCCTACTCCGCCTTTTGTCACGTTTCCGGAGATCGTGTAACCACCAGTAGATAACACGATATTCTTTGTCGTGTTCCCTGCTACGGTGATATTCCCAGTGAATGTCATATAGCCCTCTTTCCAAACCTCTACGTTGTATGTCCCATTTGACAGTCCATAGATAGCGTAGTATCCTGCATCGGTCATGTCACAGCCTCCTTGCATCATCTTAGAGTTCCAGATGCATACCCAAGCACCGTCTATGACTTTTCCTCCAGAAGCCACATTACCAGAAACCGAGTATCCTTTGCTAAGCACGAAATTCTTTTCCGTGTCTCCTTCAACGATCACGCCAGGTGTGTACTTGGATACAAGATTGGACTCATACGGGGGCCAGACATACATTTCATATGTGCCGTTCACCAAACCACTGATGATGTAATATCCTTTATCATCGGTTTGATCGTAGCCCCAAGCCCATGTGGATTCATTCCAAGCAGACACCCATGCTCCCTCTACTGGAGTGTTATCGTACATCACTTTGCCATAGATAAAGACGCCCGCATCGAGTTGGATATTTTTGATGGTATCTCCCTCAACTGTCACTGACCCGAACCAGCTTGGCAGACCAGAATCGTATGGAGGCCAGACATACACGTTATACGTGGCATTCGGCAGACCAATGATCTTATAGTTTCCGCCTGCATCGGTCATCGCCCAGCCATATGCCCACATGGTCTCATTCCAGACACTTACCCACGCCCCCTTGACTGGGATTCCATCGGCAGTCACATTACCAGATAAGGAGTAGCCTTTACTGAGTACGAAATTCTTTTCCGTAGCTCCGCTGACGACCACGCCTGGCGTATAATTATGGACGAGACCTGATTCATACGGGGGCCAAACATACATGTCATAGACGCCGTCTTGCAAGCCAAGGATCTTATAGTATCCATAAGCATCGGTCTTAGCATAGCCAAATGTGTAATTGACAGGATCCCAAGCATCCACCCATGCTCCCTCTACTGGCGTTCCGTCATATGATACATAGCCATAGATCGAACTTCCTCCTTCGAGTTGGATATTTTTGATGGTATCTCCTTCAACTGTCACTGACCCTGACCAGCTCGGTAAACCAGATCCATACGGAGGCCAGACATGCATTTCATATGTGCCATTTGCCAAGCCAGTGATCTTGTAATATCCGCTTGCATTTGTCTGACCCCAACCACCAGCCCATGTTGTCTCATTCCAGACATCCATCCATGCTCCTTTTACTGGAACTCCATCAACAGTTACATAGCCAGATAAGGAATATCCTGGACTGAGAATGAAATCTATGGTGGCATTCGTTCCCACATATACATCACGCGTATAGTTGTACAACAGACCAGAATCGTATGGGGGCCAAACATACATGTCATAGGTCGTGTTGGTAGCCAAACCAGTGATCAGATAGCTTCCATTGACATCGGTCATCGCCCAGCCATATGCCCATGTCGTTTCATTCCAAGCATCTATCGATGCCCCTGCTATCCCAGTTTCATTTACGTATTTCACCTTACCAGCTATCCAAGCAGCTTGCTCTAGCGTGAAATTCACAGTCGTCGTGGCATCCTTGGTGACGACTATGCCTGAGATGTGAGTAGATGATAGATTTGCTCCATATGGAGGCCAGACCCACATATCATAGGTGCCGACCTGTATGCTAAAGTTGTAATACCCACTAATATCAGTCTGCTTGCAACCCCAAGCCCATGTGGATTCATTCCAAGCGCACACCCAAGCATCTGCTACAGGATTTCCAGCGGTATCGTTCACCCAGCCAGCAATATATCCTGATGGCGGAATGACTTTCCAATACCATGTCTGGACAGCAGTTCC
>JASEEV010000002.1:0-43029 GCA_030019435.1 Methanocellales archaeon
TAAGCTCTACTGTGGGCGTTTAGTGATTGTCTATTTCGCTTAACTGAACACTACCTTGGACTATTAGCTAAGGTTTTTATATTGTTTTTTCAATATCTTAGCATGATGCATACCCTCATAATCTGTATTGATAGGGATGATGACCTAGGATACAAAGTCGGAATTAAAGGTCCAGTTATCGGCAGGGCCGCTAACATGGATGCTGCGACTCAGTTAGCACTACATGACCCAGAGGATGCTGACATCAACACGATCTTTGGCGCGATCCAGATCTATGATAAACTCAAAGCAGAAGGAGTTGACGTTGAGCTCGTATCTATTGCAGGTGATCAGGATATTGGAATTAAATCGGACACAGTCATAGCAGACCAACTTGATGAGATCTCAGAGAAATATGATGCAAAAAATGCAATTGTCGTGACGGATGGGGCTGAGGACGAATTTGTGCTCCCCATCATTGAGTCAAGGTTCAAGATTGATTCGGTGCGTCGAGTCATAGTCAAGCAGAGCCAAAATCTGGAGAGCACTTATTACATCATCAAGGAGTTGCTTAGCGATCCCAAGGTATCCAGGACGTTTTTCATACCAATTGGACTGGCTTGTCTGATCTATGCAATTTCGGTGTTTGCAGGATATCCACAAGGAGCCATCATAGCCATCATGGCTTTTGTCGGCATTTATATGCTCTTTAGGGGATTTGGGCTGGAGAACGTAATAGAGGATTTCACAGAAAATTTGAAACGATCGTTCTATGGGGGAAAAATTTCGTTTGTGACGTACATAACTGCAGCAATACTTGTGTTCATAGGCATCATCCAAGGACTGGCCAGATGCTGGGTGCTTGAAGCGCAGGGATTGCTGATCATCGTAATGTTCATCAATGCCTCGGTCTGGTGGTTCGTGGCTAGCGGATTGCTCTCTTGGATAGGAAAGATAATCGATGCATATCTAAGCAAAGAACGAGTCTGGCGCTATTGGGTTTTACCATTTTTCCTATCAGCAACAGGTGTAATTCTTTGGGGTGGAACCACGTGCGTGTTGTTGCTTAACGAAGGACTCCGCCCTGATGCGATTCAATATCTTATGCTCTCGATCGTTGGTGCGGTGCTCATAGCATTCATCGGAGTTGGACTATCCACATACATAAGGAGGTTGGAAAGCGGACAATCCTAAAGCTACTTTTTGCTCTCACGCAATATTTTCTGCTCTTCTATCTCAACGTCTACTAACCCTTGTATGAATTTGTCTAGTGCTTTCACCACTTCTGACTCGGTGTTCACGGAGTACAGTTGTGAGTTTGCTATTTTCCGCCCCTCTTTAACCACGTTGTATTTTTCGAGTTTATCCCAAAATCGGTAGAGCGTGGCTCTTGATATGTTCGCACATTCGGCTATGTCGGTTTTTGTGTATTCCGTGTGTGGATGTGATATCAATAGCTTTATGACCTTTACTTGCGGATAATCTCCAAATATCTCCGTTAGCATCCTTGTCACCATAGTACTGTTGAAAACCACTGTATAAATAGTTATCGTTTACTGTATCATCTATGAGAAAAGTATAAATAATGATACGACTGTTGTATTATTGGAGAGATGAACTGTGCCCATTACCGATCTAGAAAAAGACATACTCAAAGACCTCTTGGACAGTGGTTATGTGGGTAAAAGGCACACACCTGTGGAGAACGTTTCAAAGGGATTTCCAAAACATTTGCGGGGAGATGTAAAAAAAGCGGTGAAGAACCTGATACGCAAAGGATTCATCCTTGAATATCCAACATCTCATGGAATGGACGTAACATTACCCATAGAGCGGACCAAAGAGATCAAGGAGCTTCTCGAACTTCTCTAGTGGTCCCGCGCCCTTTCTGTTTTTCATATAATTCTCGCACCCTCTGCATAGAATCCGCCTCTCCCACTGATTTGTCACTTCTTACGCTGATCAATCTTGGGAACCTAAGGGCAAAACCTGATTCGTAGTTCGGGCTTTTCTGAATCTCCTCATAGGCTATTTCGAACACGATCTCTGGCTTGAGATCGATCTCTTTCCCGATTTCTGAGACGATAAGAGCCTTGAACAGCTCGGTTAATTCAGCTAGTTGTTCATCAGTTATTCCGGTTCCAACTCTCCCAATGCCAAGGAGTTCTCCCGTAGCAACATCTCTACAAGCCAACAAATATGAGCCGATGAGGTTCGCCCTTCTGCCCTCACCCCATTCAGCTCCTATTACAGCTAGGTCTAACGTCTCCATTACTGGTTTTATCTTCAACCAATTCTTGCCCCTCTTACCAGGGGTGTACGCTGATTTGGGGTTTTTGATCATCACACCCTCATGTCCTGCGGAGAGAGCCTCTTGATAGATGCCATCGGCAACAGTCAGATCGCTTGTGACAATCTGGGGGGCTACGATGATCTTTGATGAATGTTTCGCTCTTAGACTCTTCTCGAGAATTTTGCGCCGTTCACTCAAAGGAAAATCGATCAAACTCTGCCCATCGTACAAAACATCAAACAAGCTCAGGTGGAATGGGATCTCCTTTACCATTTGCTCCACATCATATTTTCTTCTAAATCTCCTCAAAATATCTTGGAATGGTCTTGGCTTCCCGTCTTCGCCTATTGCAATCACTTCTCCATCGAGAATGGCTCGTTTAAAAGTCACATCTTTTTTGATCAAGTTCACGATATCTGGCAGAGACTTGGTGACGTTTTCCAATTTCCTGGAGTAAAGCTGTACCTCACCATCCATTTTATGAATTTGCATGCGCGCTCCATCATATTTCCATTCTATAGCAGCTTTTTCCATCTCCTCTATCGCTCCCTCCATGCTCTCAGCCACTTGCGCCAACATCATCTTGATCGGTTTGCCAGGTTCTATGCCCAATTGCTCTAGCCCTTCTGCCCCTTCTTTTGCGGTTGCAGCAACCAACCCGAGATCGTTGGTCAGCATGTATCCCCTTTCCACTAAGTCGGCAGAAACGTCAAATGCCCTTGCAATCGCATCCCGGACGGTACCTTCCCCCACCCCGATGCGTAGCTCTTCCAACACCAGTCTGGCTATGTATCGCGCCTCCTTTGGCTTTGCCGAACCAAACAGGTCTGCTAGCATCCTAAACTTCCTTTTTTGAGACCCTTTGCCCCCGGCTTGGGCAATGCTCTCGAAATTTCGATAAACCTGCTCTACCGTCAACTCTCCAGAGAAAAGCGGCCTTTGGACTCTTCTTGAACACAGCTCCTCACAAGCCAGGCCAACATCTCCCCTCTGCCTAACGACCTCCTTGATTCGTCCCTTATCAGCGCCTGTTGCCATGGCTATGGCATCGTAGAGAAGACTGGGACCCATACCCAGCTCTTCAGCACTCCAAGCTGGGAAGATGCGTCCCATGATGAAATGGGTGACGATCTCCAGCTCATCTGTGTCTTGCAGAAGTTGGGAAACAATTCTGGTCATCTCCAGATTGCTTGTGATGCCTTCCAGCTTCTCGCAGGTCTCAGCGAACTCGATAAATTTCATGGTATTTAATTAGGGCTGCAACGGTATTATTCTTACGATTGCGATAGCGAGCTTGCTAAGCATATCGCTTTATCATAGCTGTGACCTGCCCTAGATGTGTCCACGAATACCTCCTCCATGCCAACCAGTGGAGCGCCTATAGCTTCACCATCGCCCAAAAAGCATAAGCTGCGAAAAATCAGGTTACCACTGATGCCGTCTGGGGCAATGATGTAGTTGCATTCTTTTATCGCATCTTCGATGAGGATTCCATGGTGTCTTGCTGATAATCCTTTCGCCTTGAGAGCAGATGCAACCACCTCACCGTTCTGTAGACTCTTATCCACCCTTGGATCTCTTCCCATATCGCTAAATCTGCCTCCCGATAAGATGCCGATCTCTGGTTCCACTCCAAACCTACGTATTAAATCCGCTCCTAAAAACCCAAGGTCTATCTTATCCTCTACAGAGCAACCCTCATCGATTCCTACTGGTGCGAGAAAGAACATCTTTTCAGAGGTGGCAAGCAGAGCAACTCTCAAGATCTTTTGAGGACACAAAATATCACGAATCGCCTTCAATGTTTTGTTTGCACATAAAGACCCTCTCACGACTGCATCAACCTCTCCTTTATCCAGTAGTTGGATGAGAACTTCTTCTGGATGCCCCGTCTCCACATGTTCCAGAGATGTATCGATAGGCATTGATCCTACTAGCATAACTTTCGCATATCCTTTCTCCTCTGCCAGCTCTGCATATCTAACGGTCTTTTCCAAATACTCGCTTCGCTCAGTCCCAACACCGATCGCAACGTGGGCATGATTTTCTTTCCCCTTCTTCTCTATGGTATCCCAGAGAATCTACTTCACCCCTTTAATCCTATTCCTGGCACAACCGCCTCGTCCACTAAGTCTGCATATGCGATTGCAGCCAGTGCTCCAATTTTACCTCGTTCGCCTGTGATCGATATCAGGCGCACTCCACCCTTTTTTGCGACTTTTTCTGCATCCTCAATACTGACCATTTGAATTTTTGAGCGTCCCCCAAACTCGACCACCTCCTCAGGGATATCTATCCCGGTGAAAGCCGCTATGGCTGTCTCTCGAGATGATGAAGTGTCTTTGAGCATATTTGCAAAGGTATTGATTAGCTCCTCAACTCTGCCTGGCTCGGATGCAAAGCTCACCGCAATGCTGACGCCATTCGTCGTCTTATTCGGGTTCTTCGGATATAGCTGGACGATTGAGTGATTCAAATAAGGAAATCCTTGCATGCCCAATTTATATGCTATCTCGTTGGATAGCGCCCAAGTTGCCCCCTCCCCAGGCTTGTCAGTGTCATCTATCCCTATGATCACCTTCACATGTTTCGGCACGACGACCGTTGCCCTTCCGAGCTGGTCTCCGCCACCCCATGAATGCACCTCCACTTCTTTCACACCTTTTGCAAGCCCTCTACACATCGCAACAGCCACTCCTGCGCCTGCAAGACCTGCGTATGTGACTCTTATTTGATCGCTCCTTACTTCAGCGCTCTCTATTCCAGCGGCGGCAAAACATGGGATCAGGTCTAGATCCCCATGTCCGATCTTCACCTTAAAAACGTTCCTCACCCCATCCCTCTTACTATCTATGATCAGCCCACTCGTCTTTTTATAGTGATGAGTCTCCCATGCAGCTCCACCATAGCACGCGTTACGTGCGTGATACTCGATGATCTCAATCATGCCAGCCCTCTCGTCGGCTGTCATCACTATTCGCTCATAGGGGGACACCCATGGTTTATCCAATAATCTAGCCCTGATTTGCTCAGTGGTCAAAACCTCACTCAATTTTTCTCACCCCTTACATAATCTTGGATCAGCGAGCAGGCGCCACATCTGACGCAGCCCGCTTTACTCTTTGACGGTCTAACCCCATAATCGTTCATTATAGATCCGCATTTCGCATAGATATTATGCAAATATTCATGGCTCGGCATTCTGCTCTCGCTTAACGGTGTATTTGGCAAGGGCCTGAATGGAACGATATAAGTGACCGCGCCCAATGATGATAATCTTTCGCACGCATCTGTGAACGTTCTCAGATCCTCGCCAAGCCCAGCAAGCAGGAATGAACTGACCTGGTTCTCTCCAAAAAGTCCTATAGAATACTCGACTGCATCATAATACCGTTTAAAGCCGATTTCTGCTTTGGCTGGACACACATTTCTCAGGACCTCTGGGTCTGCGCTTTCCATATGCAGTCCAATCGTGTCCACGCCAGCGTTAGCCAGTTCATCCAGATATCCAAAGTCCTCTGGGGGTGACAATTGTACGTGAACCTTAAGCGGCGATGCAGCCTTTATGCCAGCGCATGCCTCACTCAACATTCCTGCGCCATAGTCCCTCTCGTTTGGTGTGCCTGTGGTAAGCGTTACATGAGAGGCATCCCCATATTTTACAGCAGCCAGAGCCACTTCTCCTAGTTGTTCACCGGTCTTCAGCAGAATCGTGTCGCCACTCTCCAACGAGAATTGGATGGCACAAAACTTACATTGCTTGCTTACAGCCCAATAGATGCATTTCTGGTAGACCGTGCTGGCAAGGACATCAGCAGCATGCCTAAGCGCTATGAACTTCATCGGCGTTCCATCAGACGTCTGTAGATCGTAGAACCTTGGTTTATCCGGGATTTCCGTCTCCACCGATTCATCATTCCAGACGATTTTTAGCCCGTCCTCATATGTCAAAGTAAATGGTGAGTTCTTGGCATCGCCCCAAATTGGTGCGTTTATCACTTGATCCTCTATGGTTACATATTGCCCAAACGGCCCAGCACCTCCAGAACGTCCCAGATCTATGCCGCTTCTTGGATCGATTCTTACACCTTGACACAACAGCCTGAGTTTAAGTTCCTTCAAATTCATATTTCGATATGTTTATCACATCGCTCAATATCGAGCTTGATGTTTCGATGGCGCCAGCACCCTTACCGGTGACGGTGATCTCCCCTGCTAGATCTGTATGGAGAGATATCACATTTAAGGTTCCCCCGACAGCCAGAGGATGGTCTTTTGGGACCAAGCGTGGTGCCACCCTTAGTCCATCTCTTACTTCACCGATCAGCTTTATGGCATATCCCTCATCAGATGCCAGTTTTAGCGATTCTGGGGTGATTCCAGTGATGCCCTCCACTTCGACATCCTTGTAAGTGGCATCCATGTCAAAGATCGCATTTGCAAGAATTACGAGCTTGCATGCAGTATCTATCCCTTCTACATCATAGCTCGGATCCGTCTCTGCAATCCCAAGTTCTTGAGCCTCAGATAAGGCGTGCTCATATGACAGTCCTTCGGTGGACATCCTTGTCAGTATATAATTACACGTTCCATTCAAGATACCCTCGATGCCGAGCATCTTGTTGGCTTGAAGAGACTCTCTTACAAGGTTAAACACTGGCATCGCTCCGCCCACAGAAGCCTCGAATCTAAATTGAACGTCATTTTCCTCAGCAGTTCTTTTTAGTTCTTTGTATGCTACAACCAATGGTCCTTTGTTGGAGGTGACCACATGCCTTTTGTTTTTAAAGGCGGTCATCATATGGCTTAGACCGGGCTCGCCAGAATTGATGTTCGTTGGAGTTGCCTCTATTACAATGTCAGCATTCACTTCTCTGACAACATCAATGCCACTCATTTCCTCTTTCCAACATGGATGCTTGTACATCTCCCTTGATTTCGCTAAATCGTAAGCTTCCATGGGATCGATTCCATCTTCGCAAACGATGCTTCCATGACGTTCGCCGATTCCCACTAGCTCAAGGTCAATTCCATGCCTACTCTTTATATAGCCCTTTTTTTCCGAAATGACCTTTGCAACGCCGCTTCCTATTACTCCAAATCCGATGATCGAGATGCGTATTTTTTTCATCAAAAACCTCTGTTAGATTGGTTCGATCAACAGTAGATCCTTCTCACGTGCGATGTTCCTCAGCAACTCCACTGCGGATTCCATTTCCCTTTTTCCAGCGGCATTTATCACCAATCTTGCGGACGATCGTTGGTCTATTCCAGGCATGGACATCGCGAGATCCATCACCTCTGCATATCCCGTAGCATCGATCTGATCTATGGTATCCCTAATATCCGAGTGGATGATGTGCCCGATCAGTATCACAGCCCTCCTCTCGCGAAGTCGTTCCTCACCAACCCTGGCAACTATGATTCCGCCGCTCTTTAATTTGTCGATTAGATCACTCACCTTAGCTCCATCGATCTCAAAGGTTACTTGCACGGGAATCATGCCCCTAGGGGTTTTCTTATCTCTGTGGTGTACTACAGAGACGATGTTGCCTTCAAAATCGGAGATGGGCTGGAGCGCTAATACGAGTTGCCCAGGTATGTCTTTTAGCTCTAGATCCATTGTAATTCTCATATGGCACGACATATAAACACTTTAAGCCTTAAAGATTTATGGCTAAAGTATAAGGGATGGAGAACAAAAAGGTGATGTCTATGAATGAATGTCTAGAGGCGATAGAAAACCGAAGATCAATACGCAAGTTCAAGGAGAAGGAGATCAGCGAATCAGATATTAAAATATTGCTCCATGCCGCGCAAATGGCGCCATCTGCTGGAAATCTACAAGCAAGAGAATTCATCATCGTGTCAGCGGAAGAGGGAAGAAAAAACCTGGCAAGAGCAGCACTGAATCAAGAATTCATAATGGAGGCACCGATCGTGATCGTTGCCTGTGCAAACATGACGCGTTCTGAACCACGGTATGGGGCGAGGAGTGCTCTTTATGCCATTCAGGATGCAACTGCATCGGTGATGAACATTCTTCTTGCCGCCCATTCAATAGGCTTGGGAACTTGTTGGATAGGGGCTTTTGATGAGCGAGAAGTATCATCTTTGCTAAATTTACCAGAACATGTGCGACCTGTTGCATTAGTACCAGTGGGATATCCTGATGAGGCGCCGATAGCTCCAGCAAGGCTAGGTGAGAGGATAGAGCACTGGGAGAAGTGGTGATCTCCGATCTGTGACATCAACAAATTCTGGGAATCTCAACAGCATCAAAATCAGAATCATGGGAAAGGATGGTACTGATCCCAAACCGCTTCACCATCTCATAGGTTACATAGTCTGTGAAACTATCGAACAGATAATCCCTATCGTTAAAGGTCGTCCATGCGTCCAAGAACGTGCGAACATCCACAACAGTCAGGTTGATTCTTGGGGATCTGAGGATGGCATCTCCAACCTCTTTCGCTATGGTCACGTTTCCAACCCTCCTCAGAATGAGCGTTATCGTTTCATTAAAGATGTGGTCTGAGGTGTATATTGCGCCGTACTCACCCTTCAAGGCACTCCTAAGCAGTCTTTTAGCGCTATTATGGTGTTTATCCTTTTTGTTGTAGGCCGCTACAAAAACAGAGGTATCAACGAAGCAGCTCATTCTAATCTCCATATATCAGATCGTCGACTTTAGTTGCATCGGTTTCGATTCCGAAGTCCAGTGGCTTTTCCAGCAATTTCCAAGCAGGGTCCTCTTTCAAGGGTAGTTTTGCAGTATCTTCGCTCAATAACCAAGCCTTGACCGCACTCTCAAATGCTTGGGCTTGCGTCAGTCCTTTCCGTTTTGCCTCTGCCTTGAAACTTTTAATGCACTCATCGTTTGCATCTCTAATGTTGATACTCATGTTACATACGTATCGTTTGTTACAAAATAAAAGTTTCGGCTTGGAGAGAATGACGTAATACAAAGTTCTTAATTAGGTATATGATAAAAACTCAAATCTGGAAAAGGAGATTACATGCGAGATATACAAGCAGCATGCAGAGAATTAGTGGAGATGATATTGGCAGAGGATATCGTTTCTTCTGATGAACTAAACAACGCTAAGAAGGCAGTTGTGCGAAGGTACAACTTGTCCAAGCTACCGAAGAACTCAGATATACTGGCTGTCGCCACGGATGATGAGCAAGACATCATCAGAAGATTGGTTCAGCTGAAACCAGTTCGGACGATTTCAGGCATAGCAGTCATAGCTGTGATGTCCTCGCCTCATAGATGTCCACACGGATTATGCATTCCATGCCCAGGGGGACCTACGTCACCATTTCGTTCTCCGCAAAGTTATACTGGATATGAGCCTGCTGCTTTACGAGCAACCCAGCAAGACTACGATCCATATCGTCAAGTGACGGTTCGGCTCAGGCAATTGAAACAGATCGGGCATCCACTCGATAAAGCAGAGCTGATCGTCATGGGCGGCACGTTCACAGCTAGATCACTGTGCTATCAGGAGTGGTTTGTGCGACGATGCTTAGAGGCGATGAATGACTTTGCAAATCAGAGAAATAAGTCAGTTCTGCTTGAACAGGCACAAAAAGCCAACGAGACCGCTAGGGTGAGAAACGTGGGAATCACGTTCGAGACACGTCCGGATTGGTCGAAAAAGGAGCACATCGATCGAATGCTAAAAATGGGTGGAACGAAGGTCGAATTAGGCGTTCAGAATACATATGATTTTGTGTTGAGACGAATGCAAAGAGGGCACACAACTGAGGATGTCATCATGGCGAATGCCATGCTAAGAGACAGTGGACTCAAGGTGGGCTTTCATCTGATGCCTGGATTGCCAGGCTCCTCCTTTGACGGAGATCTCAAGATGTTCCGCCGTGTATTCACCGACTCTAGATTTAAACCAGACTACCTGAAGATATATCCCACGCTGATCGTGCATGGAACACAATTGCATGAGATGTGGAAAAATGGCGAATATGAGCCACTGACGAATGAAGATGCAGTGGAGCTGATCGCCAAGGTGAAAGCATTTTTACCCAGATGGGTGAGACTACAGCGAATCCAACGAGATGTTCCAGCGCACTTGATCCTGGCAGGAGTGACCAAAAGCAATATCCGGCAACTTGCAAGAGAGCGACTGAGGAAATCAGGCAAAAAATGCCATTGTATACGTTGCAGGGAGGTGGGACATGCACTGCTGAAGGGAACTGAGCCGGAGAACATAAAATTGTCGACCGAAAGATATGAAGTGTGCGGTGGCATTGAGCATTTCATATCCTTTGAGGATGTTGAAAAGGACATCCTAATAGGGTTCTTGAGGCTCAGATTTCCCAATAACCCTCACAGACCTGAGTTGAGCAATGCCGCACTTGTAAGAGAGCTGCACATATACGGTCCAATGGTTCCGATCGGCTCAAGAACAGACGGATGGCAGCACAGGGGATATGGAGAAGAGCTGCTGTGCACAGCAGAACATCTTGCTATGGAGAACGGATTTGACAAGATCGCCATTCTGAGTGGCGTTGGCGTGCGTGGATACTACCGCAAGCTTGGATATGAGCATGATGGCCCATACATGTCCAAATCATTCTCCCATAATTTGTACGATTATCCTGCGTGATCTAGGGCGGACATCTAAGTCTATGAAAACGATTTGTTGCCATGTGCCTGTTAGCAATTTTCTGTTTGAGAACGGAATGGTTACACTTGGTCCTAGTAGAGATGCCCTCACGTGAGAGTGCCCGTTGGCATCGCCCCACCTGAGATTGTGCTTGTATTCTATGCCTTGGGGCATCATTCGTTCCAGTGCATTGCTCAGATCTTCTAGGAGCCCAGGTTCATACTCTACCGTCGTTATGGCGCCAGTAGAACCAGGCACGAAGACGGTAACGATGCCATCATTCAGATGAGATTCTCTCAGCAATTCAGCAACCTTGTCAGTGAAATCGATGATGTCAACGTTCCCCCTTGTCTGAAGAGTTATTTCCCTTGTGACTACGGTCATTTTTATTCCCCTAATACATCTTTCCATCACGGAAATATCTTCTTAAAAGAAGTGCTTTTCGCTCATGATTTCATCGACCACGAAGCCAAGTGATTCCATTCTCGCTATGACTTGCTCAATACCAGTCAGTGAAGATGCTAACAGCAATATTCGTCCCTCTTCGGTCAAATAATCACTCACTTGGTCTAAAAATCGGTTGATGATCGCCCGCTAGGTCCACCATCTCATGCAACGTCAACGCAACCATCGATCCTTTCCTCTTCAGAAGGCAAGTATGGTGGATTAAAGACGATTAAATCGAATTTTCCCTTGATTACTGATGACATCTATACCGTTCAATTTGGCACATTTCACGGCACGTGGGCTGATGTCAGTGGCAATGACTTGTGCCATATATTCAATTGAGACAATTCCCGAACCAGTTCCGATCTCTAAAATACTATCTGATCTTTGCACCTCTCTCAAAACAGCTTCTACCATCAAGAACGAGTCCTCAGCGGGTTCATACACCCCAGACAGGATTATGATCTCTTTGTCTCTATATTGAATCTTCATGGCGCACCTCATAGACCAGGTTGGATAAAGCAGCAAGTTCTTCTGGAGACAATTTTTCCGGTCGTTTGCACATCAGGTCTTGGGGCAATAGATCGACGAGCTTTTTAGCATCACTTAGATTCATCATGTGCGCTGCATTGATGATCGCGTTTTTCATCTGCTTTCTTCGCTGTGTAAATATCGCCTTTACAAAGTCAAAGAAAAAATCCTTATCCAACACCTCTAAAGAGGGAGGTCGTGGGGCAAGTCTTACTATAGCAGATCCCACCTCTGGCTGTGGATAAAGTGCCGTCCTAGGCACAATTTCTAGAATTTGAACGTCCGCAAAATACTGCGTTACGATGGATAAGCGACTATAGTCTTTCATGCCAGCTGTTGCAACCATTCGTTTTGCGAATTCATGTTGATACATCAAGATTCCAAGCGTGAAATCGTGTTTGAGAAGCTTGAAGGTGATGTCAGAGGAGATGGAATAAGGAAGATTTGACACGACTTTGTCAAACTTTGGAAATTCCACTCGTAGAGCATCGCCGTGGATGACCTTGACGTTCGAGAGCGAGAGATCGCTCAGCGTCTCTACCAGGCGATGATCCGATTCGATTGCAATTACCTTTGCAACGTGTTTTGCAAGACTCTTCGTCAGATTGCCAGTGCCAGCACCGATCTCGAGAACGGTCTCCGTATCATCTAGAGCAGCATATCTGACGATTCGATCGATTATCCTCTCATCGATCAAAAAGTGTTGATCTTTCATCATCTCACGAAAATTCGATATTTTGTATGCTCATCCTTTAACTCATCCTCAATTCTATTGACGATGAGCTTGTCTGGACGATGAAGACCTTGGACCCTATTTGTCAGATCCTCAAAGCTCTTAAAATCACCTTTCTTTCTTTCGGTAAGGATGGCCCACATCAATTTTTTCCCTATACCAGGCAGCAACTCCAGCTGATGCAATCGTGTTGTCAACGGTTCTGCATCGTTAAAAAAAGCAACAAATCGAGCTTCATCGCGCTTAACTATCTCCCCAAGTACATAGGGAAGCTCGATCTGAGCGCCGTGCGTCAACTCGTCATATCTTAAGCGACGCTTAACATGATCGATTTCCTCCCTGTCTCCCTCACCTATGTAGACCCTTTTGTGAACCTCCGGCACTATTCCCTCCTTCGGGATCGACTCTAGCAGCACAAAATGGTTCTCACCCACGCCATGGACTATGGGTTTTTTCTGATACACAGGCCTAGGATCATCTGGATGTCCGTAGGGTAAATAGTCCAAAACCCACACATAATCTTCCTTCTCCTCCTCCTTCCGCATCATTGATCCCCCTCAGGCGTGATTGCTAACAAGATCTAATATCGTCTCTAGCTCTTTTTCCATAAGTGTATATCGTTCCTTTGCGTATATCGACCTAAGCTCATCTTTTGTCTTTGGCATTATGTCAGCAATTCTGATGGCTATTTCTGGTTTCATTTTCTCTAGTTTGAGGAGCTCTTCTACTAATGCCCTGGAGGACTTTGCACTGGTCTTTGCAAACTTATTCGCGTGCTCAATTGCCCGCCTTTGTTCATATCTCAGCTCTTTCCCCTCTTTTAGCCGTTTGTCCTGAATTTTATTGAGAGTCTTCTTTACCTCTGCAAGAGTCAATAGTTCCTCGCTTACAACTTCTTTTATGATCATGAGTTCACCTTTGGGGCTTGAGATGCTGTGGACAAACGATCAGCTCTTTGACCATATTTCCATCCTTCACTTCTAGTAGGTATGCTCTTCCTCGTTGCCCAATCACCTTAGCAGTTCTGCCGTGAAAGGAAGGATGAGGCATTCCTTTATGAACGCTCGGATCTATGGCGATATGAACTCTTTGTCCTATTTTAAACTCTTGGATGGCTCTAGTTATGGGCGACAACCCCTTCTCCCTTACTCCTTTTTTAAGCTTATGCCTAGTTTTTCTTCTTTCGCCTGGCATGTTTCACCCCAATGACGTCTAACTCCCTAACCTGTACCTCAGTTCCGAGCAGTTCGGAAAGGTTCGGCTTTGTTCTTCCTTCATCGCCGGAGATCAGTTCCTTGACGTACAACCCGGATTCACACCTGACGTGAATTGTCGCACCCTTTACATCCATATCTATGAGTTCGGCGGAGTGCACAGTTCTTGTTCTGACCTTATCAGCTCGCCGATGTGCTACCCTAAGGGGCGTTCTTTGTTTGATGTTAGTGCATAATTTATCCAGCGAAGCCTTTAGTTTTTCCTCTGAAATTGTATCCTTAAATATGAGTCTAAGCCTATAAACTTTATCTGCATCAGCAATCTTGACCTCCTCTACCATGTCCTTTTCAACGAACCTCAGCTCTCTTACTTCAACCTTGCTCTTCGCCAATCGGTTAATCTCCTTCTCTAGATCGATCAGGTCGAAATGTCGATGGAGGGGCTCTTTTACCTCTAACACGAACGGTCTTCCGGTTCCAAGCATGAGTGCGTCTATATCTTCGCGCCCAGCGCCATGAAATACGACGTCCGTTCCCCCGCTGCGTTCTATAACAGGATCTTTCATCAGTTCCTCCACTGACGTTGGGTACAGCTTTCCCGTATAGTTGCAGCGCTCACATCCATCGCCTTGGCACAGGGGACAAGGCCATCTCGTTTGCGGTATTCCCCTAATCAGTTTCTTGTATCGCCCATATATGAACACGGAGCTAACTTGCAATTCGACTTTACCCTCAGCCAGATCAAGCAGGACGATGATATCTGGTCGCTCAAAATTGACCTCTTTGCCGGTTTCCTCTTGAATCAACTTTCCGATCTCTCGATTCAATTCTGATTTGAGCGGCTCAGCATGTATTATGTTAGACGTTGCCCATAGTATCTCCTCGTTCTCAGCAAGCAGTCCTGACACCTTGGTGCCAACAAGGAATGTATCATATTGGTATTTTTTAAGCAACTTCAATGCCCGCTGAACCCAAACATCCAAACTCTTGAAGAGATCGTTACAAAGCCAACACTTCTCGTCCGTTCCTTTAGCGTTCAAAATGGTTCTCGCCTGCTGTGAGCACGATGCAAGTTTTTGTAGAAGCGATGGATCGCCTTCCTTAAACTTTTGATATCCAAGCATCGCTAAGACGGTCTTTAACGCACTCCCTCTCTCCTTGTTCGTCAGTCCTGTGGATAACTTTGCGAACTGCCTCCCCAAGCAATGGTCGCATATTGGTCCCTCTTCCAGAACTCTAATTGCAGTATCAAGTAGGTTCATGATTAGCCACGTAAGTCAATGGTTTGGGATATCTTAGGGCCAGTTGAGAGTATCGTGATTGGTACCCTGACATCTTGCTCTGCATTACGCACGAACTCCTTTACGGTATCGCTAAGATCATCGTAGTCTGTAATGCCATAGCATGATGGATCGAGTTTATCTAAACCTGTTAGCGCAACTTGCGTCGCCCCATTGATCATAGCTGAATATTTTGCCATAGGGCCATCCCACTTACCTATGCGTCTTCTTCTGCCAGTCACAGTCCCATATTCTGCAATTCCCAGACGTTTGACGTCCTCTGAGCTCATCTCAGTTGGAAAAGGTCCTGCACCAACCCGTGTGGGAAATGCCTTAAAAACGATTATCACATCATCTACCCGAGTGGGGCCTATGCCGATATCAGCTGCGATCTGGGATGCCGTTGTGTCCTTTGATGTTACATAGGGATATGTACCATAGAATAGCGATATTCCGAATCCCTGCGTTCCTTCTATGATTACCGTTTGACCGGCATCAAGTGCCTCGTTGATCTCGAGTGGAACATCCGTAATGTAAGCGCTCAACTCCTCGACGTCTTTCGCTTGTCGTGCGCACCTCATCACCCTGTCTTTGTTAGCAGGCCCACAGCCCGTTCCAGTCGTCCCTATCTTGTCTGCCAACCGTTTATTTTGTCTATCTTCGAGAATGTGTTTTTCTTCAATGATGATACATCTAGGATCGATGCCGATTCTACCTTTGACGCCTAATTCGTTTATTTCACGCTCCAGGACATGTGGGTCGATCAAAACACCCGCTCCGATTAGAAGTCGCGCATCCTTGTAGATAAAGCCGGATGGGATCATCCTGACACCGTGCTTTTGCTTGCCTTTTTCGACGGTATGCCCAGCATTGGGACCGACACCACCTCTTGCTATTATAGATGGTTTATCTTTTAGGGCGAGATGCGCCACAATCTTTCCTTTTCCTTCGTCACCAAAAAATCCGCCGACTATGATCGTAGACCCCATCATCATGTCTCCTTTATATAGCACCAACATCTTTAAGACCCCCTACTACATCAAGTTTTTCTTAGTCCGAAGGAAAACATTAATAAGGGGGACATTAATTAGTAACCGAGGAGGTCAAAGATGCCAGAAACAAAGAAATCAGAAGATAACGTGATATATGTCGGAAACAAACCGGTAATGAACTACGTATTGGCAGCGGTTACGCAGTTTAACGATGGGGCAAATGAAGTCGCCATCAAGGCCAGAGGCAGGGCCATAAGCAGAGCAGTGGATACCGCTGAGGTAGTAAGAAATCGATTTATGCCAGACACACAAGTAAAGGATATCAAAATCGGGACTGAGAAGTTAGAGGGAGAAAAAGGCGAAAGTATCAACGTTTCCTCTATCGAAATCTTCCTAAATCGACCCTCCTAGCAGGCTTTTTTAACCGAGCCGAGAGGGACCTGCAACCGACCTCTACTGAGGTCTAGTACGCTGAGGGCACAGAAGGAACCAAAAGTTAAGCCGTACGGTGCCCACGGGCCGAAAGGGATTTGAACCCTTGACCGACGGGTACCTCTCCAAAGAGAAACTACGTTTCTCCCTTGACCCTCTTCCTTTGGGTTTCGAAAAACCACAGATCTCCGTTTGGGATAAAACCCCTTTTTTAAAGGGGTTTGTTTTAAAGGGTTTAGATCGAAGATCTGTGAGTGTTCGCATTCCCTTCGGGGAATGGAACAGCTCGCATTTCCTTCGGAAATGGAGCAGGATACAGTCCTTCGCTTCGCATCCTGAATTCGCCCCTTTGGTTAAGAGCCCGTTGCTCTACCTGACTGAGCTACCGGCCCTGAGACATACTTATGATCATCGTATTTAAATATTGACCGAAAGACGGATAAGTCCATCGGATATTAGCATTCATTAACATGCAAAAGAAAAAAAAGAGAACGCCGAAGATCAAAGCGCCGACATATGCGATTCTAGGTTGTGGTAGCGTCGGCTTCGCAGTTGCTAACGAGCTCAGGGCGCAAGGTAAAGAATTCATCATCATCGATAAAGACGCTAAGCGGGTTGAGTCGCTCAGGGATCAAAAACTTGAAGCAATACAAGGCAACATCAGCGATCCAAAGGCATTGAATAGAGCGCATATAGAGAGGGTCGGAGCGGTACTGATACTCAGTTCCAACGTTCAAGCAAATAAAAATGCACTCAAGATCGTCAAAGGGATATCCCCTACCATCCATACTGTGGTAAGAGCAATAGATCCGGTGACCAAGGAGGAATTGGAGGATGCAGGCGCAGATATGGTCATCCTCCCATCATCGGTCATAGCAACTACTGCTGTACGATATCTCGAGCGCGTCGAATCCATTCGGCATGGGAGAGAACTGCTCAAACTCGTGAAGGGAGTTGGGAAGAAAGGCAAGCTAGGAGTGGTCATCCATGATAATCCAGATCCCGATGCAATCGCAAGCGGATTGGCATTGAAATATATGGCAGAGCACGTTGGTATAGGTGCAGAGGTGCTCTATCAAGGCGAGATTGGCCATCAAGAGAACCGGGCGTTCATAAACCTACTCAAAATTCAATTACGACGAACCAAAGAATCGAATTTGAGCGAATTTAACAAAATCGCGCTTGTGGACACAGCTATTCCAGGTGTAAATAACTCATTGCCAGAGGGTGTGGAGGTTGAAATAGTAATAGACCATCATCCAGTCGAGATCGAAAAAGTCGTCGCCCAGTATTGTGATATCCGCCAGAACATAGGTGCAACAGCGACTATCATGACCAAGTATCTACAAGAGTTAGACATCCCGATCAGTAAAGAACTTGCAACTGCACTGCTTTACGGTATCAGGACCGATACACACGAGTTCAAGATAGAGACTGACCCCGCAGATCTAACGGCAGCGGCGTTTTTGTATCCTCTAGCAGATCATGACATGCTCGGAAAGGTTGAGATGCCATCGATGTCCACTGAGACGCTAGACATCTTAGGCGAGGCGATCCAGAGCAGGCGTATCAAAGGAAGCTATTTGATTTCGAACGTGGGACCGATACGAGATCGAGATGCACTTCCTCAGGCGGCGGATTACCTGCTAAACCTTGAGGGGATTTCTACAGTCATCGTGTTCGGACTTGGTGATGAGCATATCTATATTTCAGGAAGGAGCAAAGACATCAGACTGAACATCGGAAATGCGATGAACGAGGCTTTTGGAGATATCGGTTCTGCAGGGGGACATTCCACAGCTGCTGCGGCACAGATTCCATTAGGAGTGTTCAGTGGTGTGAAGGACAAACAAACGATCATGCGTCTAGCAGAGGAGGCGGTAATGAAACGATTCTTGGCAGCAGTTGGTGAGAAGGAGAAGGAATAATTACATTTCAGTCAACAACTCCGCAATGAGCTTTTTTCCTTCCTCCGTACTGAAAAGCGGCAGCTCCCAATCTTGAATGACTTTGCTCCTCCTCGCGATCACTCTGAGACGCTTTTTAGGGTCATATCCGGGCTTTTGATACGCTTCTTTGCGTATTAGGATCCCACGCCGCTGCCATGTGGGGGTCTCAGCCAAGTTGATGCCTCTTTCAAACAACATATCATGTATTTCCTGCGAACTCATGCCTTTCATCTTAAGCGCGGCAGCCCGCTTGGATAAACCTCTCTCTCGCAACGCATAATATCCATGTGAGTGGACATGGTTCCTCCATGCCTCCGCCTGGCGCAGTTCCAAATATTTGTAAATGTCTTGTTTGGAGAGAGGGATAACCCTTGCGTCAAAAGAAATTGTCGTTTTTAGTGCTAAAGACAATGCGCTTGCTAAGAAGGAGGGGATGATGGAGTCCAATTTTTCAATTCTTCCCTGGAAAGGAGTTTTTAGGAAGAATACGTTAATTTCATCTGAAAACATATATGCAAATCTCGGATTCAACCCACTCTCTCTCATGAGACGTTCGGTAGAATTTGCCATTGCAGTTGCAAACTTTTTGTCGTATGGTTTTTTGAAATGTTCGAGCAACTTCTTGAAATTTCTTCCGTTTGCGCGGATAACGATCGGAGGCGCTGCTCTAATATTCGAATAAATTTCTCGCTCTTTCATTTTTAGGGGCTACTCTTCTTTTGCTTCTTGTTTAAAGCGACCAGTTATTTGCTTTACCACAACAACATCTCCAACCGAGAGCACCCACCGATATGGGATGATGATGCCCCTACTCTGCACATCAAATAGATCTGGATTGATATCAGAAATAGCCAACCCAGTTATCCTTCTCTCATCAGCATCAAGCACCACGTCGTTGACTTTTCCAACGTGTTTTCCCTTATCCGTGTAAACGTCCAAGCCAAATAGAGATGTCAGTTCTGCCCTCATATCGATCCCTACATATCATGTGAACTAGGAAGATATATAGTTTATTGGACTATTACCTATGGGAAAATGAAAACATCAATACAATTGGGAAAGATCATCGGAATACCGGTAAGGTTGCATATCAGCTTCCTACTGATATTACCTCTGTTCGCATATGCATTTGCGACGATAAATGCGCCCTCTGGGGAATGGATGCAGTCGCATACATTTGGGCTCATGAACACTCCCCTCGGTTTTGGCAGCGTAGAAGATTTGCTAATAAGATATACTTCTGGCACGCTTGTAACACTCACATTATTCTCTTGCGTCCTGCTACATGAACTGGGACATTCATATGTCGCAAAGAAATATGGAATAGTGATAAAAAGCATAACCTTGATCATATTTGGGGGAATCGCTTCCATGGAGGAGATCCCCCCCGATCCCAAGATAGAATCAAAGATGGCTATAGCCGGTCCAAGTGTCAGCTTGACGATTGGGCTGAGTTTTTATTTTATATATAGGTTGCTCGAATTCGTTGCACTTGATGTTATGAGCATCTTTGTTGGAATGCTTGCCTTCTACAACGTTCTATTATGTGGATTTAATCTTCTGCCCGCTTTCCCAATGGATGGAGGTCGCCTGCTACGCTCCTGGCTGGCGAAACGAATGTCATACATAGATGCAACGCATAAAGCAGCATGGGTTGGAAAAACCTTTGCGCTCATGATGGGGATATTCGGTCTTTTCTATGGCGGCTTTTGGTTTATTTTAATCGCCTTCTTCATCTACATCGGCGCATCAGAGGAGGAGAAAGCTACAGAGGTCACAGTGACGTTAAGAGGAGTCAAAGTTAGGGATATCATGACCACAGATGTGCAAGCAGTCAAACCAGATATGCTGGTCAGCGAGCTTGTTGATCTGATGTTCAAGGAAAAACACATGGGCTATCCTGTCGTAGATGACAACGTAATTGGGATCGTGACCTTTCACGATATCAGACAAATCCCCCCTGAAAAACGAGATACTATGCGCGTTGAGGACGTAATGGCTCATGACATCATTTCTGTTGGACCGGATGAGGATGCGATCACGGCTCTGAAACTGCTGTCAAAACATGACATTGGTCGATTGATAGTCATGGAAGACGGTATCATGGTTGGGATCGTGTCTAGGACGGACTTGGTCAGATCATTGGAACTCTTAGGTCAAATGAGACTATGAAGCCAGAGATCATCATCATCGGAACTGCGCATGTCTCTGATAAAAGCATTGAAGAGGTGCGCTCAACCATCGAGCGAGAAAAACCAAATGTGGTTGCGGTGGAATTATGTCCTAGGCGATATCAAGCGCTGAAAGGTGAAATACCAAAGGAACCATCGATAAAAGATATCTTGCATGAGGGATACTTCTTCTTGGTTCAATGGCTTCTTGCATGGGTACAAAAGAAGATCGCCTCTGAGAGAGGCATCGAACCAGGCGCGGAGATGATCTCCGCGATGGAGAAGGCAGAGGAGATCGGAGCAAAGATAGCTCTCATAGATCGAGACATAGGGATAACACTGCGACGCTTTTGGAGCAGAATGACGTTTTTTGAGAAAATACGGACGTTTTTTGCACTGATCAGCGCATTACTAGGAGGAGAAGAGATCGACATGAAAACGATCACAGAAGAGGATGTCGTCGCCCAGCTTGTATCCGAGCTACGATCTTTCTCGCCGAGAGCGGCAAAAGTTCTCGTAGACGAGAGGGATGCATACATCGCTGGCAATCTTTTAAATGTGGCTAAAGAAGGTAAAGTAGTTGCCGTCATTGGCGCAGGTCATAGAAGAGGAGTAGAAGAATTTCTTGCCCATCCGGAGCTAATCCCACCGTGCGAGGAGCTAGTGCGCGTTCCTAAGAAACTCAACGTGATGAAATTCCTTGGAGCTCTGGTGATGATAGGCATCATAGCAACATTTGCACTTTTGCTCATATCAGCCCCATTGGAAAAATTGTTCATCGCTTTAGCATATTGGTTTATAATAAACGGCGCACTTAGTGGGGTGGGTGCTCTGCTCGCAGGAGGTCATCCTTTGTCCATAGCAACCGCATTTGGGGTAGCATGGCTGACCTCACTAAATCCTTTCTTAGCTGCAGGATGGTTCGCTGGACTGGTGGAGGCATATGTGAGGAAGCCCACAAGTGAGGACATGAGGATGATGATGAATGCTGAAACGCTTGGCGACTTGATGAAAAACCGATTGTTTAGAGTGATACTGGTTGCAGCCCTTGCGAACATAGGGAGCGTGATCGGAACGTTCATCGGCATATTCGTTGTGTTACATATAACGGGAATTGACCCAAGAGTTATCATCGGGCAGGCACTTTCAATGGTGATGAAACGATGAGAATACGAACTAGCAATACGGAAATAAAACATCTCATCATCGCATGGCTGGCGATATCGCTTGCGTTTGCGATTTTATTTGTGCGTGGAAAGTGGATGTATCAGGTGTTCTTACCAGATCTTATAAAACCAATGATATTAGCTCTACTCACAGTAGGCATAGCCTTTCTGCTCCATGAGATGGCTCACAAGGTTGTTGCACAAAAATATGGATGTTGGGCAGAGTTTAGGATGAGCCCTACTATGCTAATGTTCGCGATCCTGCTTGCGTATATAGCTGGTTTTGTGTTCGCTGCACCAGGTGCGGTCATGATTTTCGGGCCACACATCACCCGCAGCCAGAATGGGAGGATTGCAATTGCAGGACCGATCATGAACCTGCTCCTCGTGTTCTTGTTCTTGCCGCTTGTGCTTGTAGGAAATGATTTTATCCGCACGATCGGGGTCTATGGCATCATCATCAACATATTCATCGCCGCATTTAACATGCTCCCATTTGGTGTCCTAGACGGGCGCAAGGTTCTCTACTGGAATAAAAAAGCATACTTACTCACGACACTCGCATCCTTTGGGATGTTGATGTGTGCCATGTTCGCCATACCTCTGCCATAATCCGCACCATTTATATTGTTGTTTAGCACGTATACAAGTGATGGTTCAATGAGAATTGTCATGAAATTCGGCGGGACATCCGTCGCAGATGGATCTAGGCTAAAAAATGTGGCATCGCTGATCAAGCGATTTTATGAGAGAAAAAATGAGGTCATTATAGTAGTTTCAGCGCTGTCTGGTGTGACCGACCAATTAGAGGAAATAGCTAGAAAGGCGTCGGAAGAGGGTAGAATAGCTGACGTCAACGCCTTCATGGAGCGTCTTAGGGAGCGGCATTATGAGGTTGCGCAGGAGGCGATTGCGGGAGCGGAAATAAAGAGTGTAGTCGAGGAGTTGGATGCGCGATTGAACGACTTGGAGAACGCCTTGATCAGCATATGTCATCTAAGAGAACTCACAGGTCGCTCACACGATTACATATCGTCATTCGGAGAGCGACTCTCAGCCTCAATACTTTCAGGTGCGCTAAAATCGATGAAGTTGCGCTCAATGGCACTCATAGGCGGAGATGCTGGTATTGTGACTGATAGCAATTTCGAAAATGCAAGACCGTTGTTTGATATGACCAATAGCAAAGTCCAAGAACGCCTTCTCCCATTACTCAAGAAAGAGACCATTCCAGTCATAACGGGGTTTGTGGCAGCTGATACCAAGGGAATCATCACGACGTTAGGTAGGGGAGGTTCTGATTATACCGCCTCCATCATAGGAGCTGCTGTAGAAGCTGATGAGATTTGGATCTGGACCGATGTAGATGGAATCATGACTGCTGATCCGAGGATCGTTCCTGAAGCAAGAACGCTGTCGGCAATCTCCTACTTAGAGGCAATGGAACTCTCCTACTTCGGAGCAAAGGTGCTCCACCCAAAAACCATAGAGCCTGCCATCCAAAAGGGGATCCCTGTCCGCGTAAGGAACACGTTCAACCCAGAGCATCCTGGAACCCTCATCATAAAGGCTCATGAAGAGATCAAAGATATCGTCAAGGCTGTGACATTGATCCAAAATGTCGCACTGATCAACATCAGTGGCTCAGGCATGGCTGGCACTCCAGGTGTGGCCGGACGCGTGTTCTCTGCATTAGCCAGAGTTGGAGCAAACGTCATGATGATCTCCCAAGGTTCATCTGAGGCGAACATATCGCTGGTGATAGATGAACCACAACTAGATCTGTCGCTCCACGCTCTTAAGAGGGAATTTGCCGAAAATATAGTCAAGGACATATCATATGATGAAAACATCTGCGCCATTGCAGTCGTAGGTGCTGGCATGGCTGGCACTCCAGGTGTGGCCGGACGCGTGTTCTCTGCATTAGGCAGAGTTGGAGCAAACGTCATGATGATCTCCCAAGGTTCATCTGAGGCGAACATATCGCTTGTTGTAAGCAGAGCAGATGCGTGCAAAGCGATTAGGGCATTACATGACGAGTTCAAACTAGGTGCCGAAAGATGAATATGACGTATGCCAGATCTGGCGTTGATATCCTCAAAGAAGACAGGGCTATCAAAGCGTTAGCAAAACATCTGACATTTAAACGAAGGGGGTTAGGCGCTCCTCTAACCGAGATAGGGCATTATGCGGGTTTGATCGACTTAGGAGACTTCGCTCTAGCGATCACCACTGATGGTGTTGGTTCCAAAGTGCTCATCGCAAATGCCATGAAAAAATGGGACACCATCGGCATCGACTGCATGGCGATGAACGTGAATGACCTTCTCGCGATAGGAGCGGAACCACTAGCCTTTGTGGATTATTTGGCGATGAATGCTCCGAACGAACACATCACAGAGCAGATCGGAGTTGGGCTGCAGAAAGGATGCAAAATCGCAAACATCTCCATTGTAGGAGGTGAGATTGCCACGCTACCAGAAATCATCAACGGGTTTGATTTGGCTGGCACTTGTGTTGGTTTGGTTCCAAAAGAACGAATAATTACCGGAGAACACATCGAGGTGGGGGATCTGCTCCTCGGCTTGCCAAGCTCTGGAATACATAGCAATGGGCTGACACTTGCAAGAAAAGTCATTGAGTGCTCTGCTTACTCATATGAGGATCCATTTCCACCAAATCCCAAAAAAACCATAGGTGAAGAGTTGTTAACCCCGACACGGATCTACATGGAAGTGTTGAACTTGATGAAGGAGTGTGAGGTGCATGGGTTAGCTCACATCACTGGCAGTGGACTGCTAAAATTGATGCGCTTCACCAAAGGATTCAGATTTGACAACCCACTAGAGCCTCATGACATTTTTAGATTTCTGCAAAAAGAAGGTAAGATAAGCGATCTCGAGATGTATCGAACCTTTAACATGGGCATGGGATTCTTGGTAATTCTTTCGGAAAAGGATGCCAAAAAGGCGTCAAAGATCACAGATGGAAGAATCGTTGGAGAGATCGTCGAGAAGGGGATCACAGTCAGAGATATCGTGATCAAATAGAGGGGAAAGATGGCTCACATATGCATGGTCCATTGGTACTATCCCCCGCAGCGCGGAGGTGTAGAGACCCTCTTGCAAAATGTGTGCGAGGAGCTTGTCAAGAGAGATCACAAAGTAACCGTTCTCGCGGCACATATGCCAGGCTGTCCAGAAAAAGAGCGCAGAGACTGTGTACTTGTGCATAGAACGAAGTTGCTTCCGAGCCGTCCAACAAATTTGACGACAAAGACGTGCATTGATTTGCAAAATTTTCTAGATGAATTTTTAGATGGGGTGGATATAGCACATCTTCACAATTTCCATACGCCACAGTTCTCCTACCAGACGCTCTCACTATACCTAGCCGCTAGAGCAAAGAATGTGAAACCATTTCTTCATCTACATGGGCGTCCCTTGTTACCTTTAGACAAATTTCTGGTCTCACAAATACCTTGGAGCAGGGTGATAGCGATCAGTGAATGGCTCAAAGACAGGATACTCGAGACTGGAATTCCTCCTGAAAGAGTAACAGTTGTATACAACGGTGTTGATATCCACAGATTTCGTCCTAACATAGGTGGAAAGATGAGGAAAAAGCTTGGCGTAGAGACGGAAAAAGTGATATTTTGTCCTTCTAGGATACTTAGCACGACAGAGGGAAAAATCCAGGAAAGGAAAAATCTTTTTACCCTGTTAGAGGCGGCATCGCTTCTAAAGAGAAATTTTAAGAATTTCAGGCTTCTCTTCACAGCCATAGGGAGCGAACTATTTGCAAAAGAGACCTATGAAGCTAGAGATCTCATGAGAGAAAAGGCAAGAACGTTTGGAATAGAGGAGAACATAATGCTCAATGAATTTTCATTTGAGGAGATGCCCCACACCTATGCAGCCTCGGATCTGGTTGCTCTGCCATCAATAGACGAGCCTTTCGGAATAGTCTACGTGGAAGGAATGGCATCAAGCAAACCCGTAATAGGAATGAGAAGCGGCGCTGCCCCTGAGGTCATCCAAGATGGACAAACTGGCTATTTAGCTAACCCAGGAGATCCAAGAGACTTAGCCGATAAAATGCTTGATCTACTCAGCGATGAGAGAAAAGCTAAAGAATTTGGGAAAAATGGTAGAAGGCTGGTTGAAAAGAAGTTCTCTATAGAGCGCATAGTCAGCGAGCTTGAAGGGGTTTATCTTGACGCATGATGTAATCGAGATACCCACTTATTGGTCAACGAGAGAGATGCCAACTCAGAAACTGTATGACCATCCAACGCCTATTACCGAAGAAGGGACGCTAGGGAGATTATTAGCGAGTCTCACGAAGATCGATAGCGAGATTCTGATCTTTCCTGTACCTCTCGACGTTGAAGAAAGGGTGGGCAAGATCGTAAAGGGCTATGAAGACCTGGATATCAAAGTGTTCTCCAGCTCTGACCTAGCAAGGATAAGGGAGGATCTTGGTAATTGGGGTTTTCCCCAGAATTTCATCGAACAGTTTAAGATGTCAGGATATGGTCGCGTCCGAAATATGGGACTGGTAGCTGGCGCAGCTATGGGTGCTGATAACCTCATACTTTTGGATGATGATGTAGTAGTCGAGGACAGGGATTTCATCGAGAAGGCCACGGAATTTATAGGAAAAAGACGCAACGGTAAGATCATCGGTGGCATCGCAGGTTATTACATCGATGAAAACAATGCATACATGCTAGAGGAGAGGACGCCTTGGTGGAAACACCTATGGAACAAGGAACGAAAGATGAACGAGGCGTTTAGAATCATAGAATCACGTGAGAGATTAAACGATACGACATTTGCATTTGGCGGGAACATGGTTGTAAACAAGGCGTTGTTCAAAAAAGTCCCCTTTGACCCCTGGATCAGTAGGGGCGAGGACATAGACTTCATGCTGAACGCAAAGTTCTTTGGCTTTGATTTCTTGTTGGATTCTCAGCTAAGGGTCAAACATCTTCCCCCAAAGAGGCATGCATCTTATGCAGCCAAGATGCGCCAAGACATCTATCGGTTTATGTATCAAAGAGAGAAACTCAGGTATTATGGAATTTCCCCTAGCGAACTGGACCCATACCCAGGAGCTTTCTTAAAATCCGACCTGGGTGCCAGAGCATTTATTACAAGCATGTTACTCGGAATCGATGCTCTTCTCAGGGGAGATCTCAGCGATGTTTTTGCGTATATGGACAACGCTAGGTCGTCCCTAGGCGAAGCAAGAAAATACGCGGAACGAAATGTCAAGAGGTATCTGAAATTCCAGGAAAATTGGGCAAAGCTTATGTCACATTATTGACTGAACTTCACCACTCCCTGCCAACGACCTTGGTTCGATCGATCCTAACACCCATCGGGGTCACTATTATCTGGTTATCTCCTATACCAGCAATGTCCCCATGAACATCCGCAGCTACTTGCTTGAGATCTCTCACAGCTCGCTCCGACGTTGACTTATCGCTTTTGATGAGAGAGATATCGATCATCACGATGTTTCCGTCATATACTTCCTTCTTCAGCTCTGGGAGTTCATTTAGAGTTGTTAGTTGCGCAACCCTTACATACATTTCTGCAGGTTCTTCTTCTAAGATCTCTTCATACTGCCCTATGTCCAACTCAGCGTACTCCTCCACTTCTGGTTTTTTTGCCCCAACCAATTTCTCTAGAAACTTTGGCACAATCATCACCTCTTACTGATATGGATGGGTTAGATATTTAAACTTGTTTCCGAGACCTCGAATTTCCACATTCTGTCGCCCACGTAATGAATGGACTTAATTGCTTTTCCCTTGTCCCCCATCATTTCTTCTCCTGAGATCAACGCCCTTCCTATCGCTAGAGGCTTGCCGTGAACTTCATCTGCAACGATGACCAGATCCCCTTTTTGTATCTCAGTATCGGCGTCTATAATGCCAGGGCACATTATGTCAGCACCCTTAGATACGAATTTGACAGCGCCCATGTCCACGATGACCCGCTTTCGTTTCGGCTTAAATTTCAGTGCGCCTCTTATGGTGGGAAAGGGTTTCTCACCGAGCATGAACAAGATCGGCTCACCGTCCACGAGTATAAAATCATATTCGTCCGTCTCAGCGATCTCAAACTTTTTGTCGACAAAAAATTGCTCGATCTCGGATCCAAATATGGATTTTAATTCATCCAATATTTTTTTCCTAGCATCGTTTCTTAAGTGGTGTCTGGCCTTTACCTTCATCCTCACACCCAAAAGTATATTTCCCGATTGGACGTAACTTAAAATAAAATTATTGGTTATATCGCATTGGAGGAACTTCTACATGGGAGACAGACCATTGGATATTCTAAACGAATCGCTAAATGCACCTCTTATAGTAAGACTTAAGGGTGGAAGAGAGTTCAGAGGGGAGCTCCAAGGTTATGACATCCATATGAACTTGGTATTGGGCAAAGCAGAGGAACTCAAAGATGGTGAAGTTATCAGAAAATTGGGCACAATCGTAGTAAGAGGCGATAACGTCGTATATATCTCGCCGTAGGTGGTGGAAATGGCAAAGGGAACTCCCTCGATGGGAAAAAGACAGAAAAGGACGCATATCAAGTGTCGACGATGTGGCAGCGTTTCATATAATGTCCATACGAGGCAATGTACCTCATGCGGGTTTGGAAGGACCAGCAGAATACGAAGTTATAATTGGACGAAAAAAACGGTTAAAACTGGGTGAATGCGTTGAAGGATAAATGCGGCGTAGTAGGTGTCTCACTCAAGACGAGAGAGGCAGACCAAGCGGCGTTGCTCACCTATTACGCATTATATGCCCTTCAGCATAGAGGGCAGGAATCTGCTGGCATCGCAACCTATGATGACAAAATTTACATAGACAAGGAAATGGGCTTGGTATCAGACATTTTTAACAAAGAGCGATTGCACAGGCTGAAAGGCAACATGGGAATCGGGCATGTCAGATACTCCACCACAGGGGCTTCTAAGATAGAAAACAGCCAACCATTGCTCATCAGTTACAAGGGAGGGACCATCGCCATCGCGCATAATGGCAACTTGGTCAATTATAGAGAGCTGAGAGCTGAACTTGAGGCAGAAGGGCGAATTTTCATAACAGAATCCGACACAGAGGTGATCGCGCATTTACTCGTCAAAGAGCTTCTCGTATCTGATTTTGTAGAGGCGATTAGGAGTTTAATGCAACGCATGATCGGATCATATTCGCTAACGATTCTCGCCGATAACATGGTGGCAGGTGTTCGAGATCCGTTGGGCATCAAACCACTGTGCATAGGCAAGATGAACAATGGATACGTCATCGCATCTGAGAGCGTCGCAATCGATACGTTGGGCGGCACACTAATCAGAGATGTGCACCCTGGTGAACTCGTGATCCTAAAGGATGGTAAAATTGAGAGTCACCGCATCTATCGATCCAAGAACACCGCGCATTGCTTTTTCGAGTTCACCTATTTTGCTAGGCCAGACTCCGTCTTGGATGGTCAGCTCGTGTATGATGTGAGACGACGCATAGGAGAGACTTTAGTAGAGGAGCATGACGGAGATGCTGACATAGTATGTCCTGTGCCAGACTCTGGTGTCACATTTGCAATAGGATATTCGATAAAATCCGGCCTGGGATATATAGAGGGGCTGATGAAGAACCGCTACGTGGGACGAACGTTCATCATGCCCGCTCAGGACATGAGGGAGACAGCAGTTCGCCTGAAGTTAAATGCCATCAGGTCAAATATTGAGGGCAAGAGGGTGGCGCTGATTGATGATAGCATCGTCAGGGGCACCACATCCAAGAGAATAGTCGATCTGATACGTAGCGTTGGCGCAAAAGAGATACACATGAGGGTGGGGTGCCCACCAGTCATCTCGCCCTGCTATTTTGGAATCGATATGGCAACTAGGGCAGAATTGATAGCTGCTCATAAGAGCGTAGAGGGCATTGCACTGATGATGGGGGTCGACTCGCTCGGATATGTGAGTCTGGATGGATTGGTGAAATCCATTGGAATTCCTGCAGAAGACCTTTGCTTGGGATGTGTAACTGGAAAATATCCTCTGGAGATACCGGGTGAGGAATGTATAAGGAGACAATTACGATTGGCTCAGTTTTAAATAAGGCTTGTTCTAATGACTGCAAAGGTATGGTGTTATGGCTGATGAAGAAGACATGGGATGGAAGCCAAAGCTGGTAAGAACGCTAGACGGACTCTACATGGCGATCTATGTGATCATCGCCATATTCTTGATCGCAATGGCGTTCGCCTCTTTCGTATTCGTTGGGAAAGACCTATGGAGTATTCTTGGCGCAGAGAGCCCGATGTTAGTCATACTAATGGCACTCAAGGATTTATTCATCGCTATAATCATCGTTGAACTGCTGCTGACCGTTGTGGTTTTCATACGAGAAGAGCAGATCGACATGCGACTACTATTGGGTGCAGACTAACCGCCATGGTGCGAAAAGTGCTCGTGTTCGGCGTGGAGGAAGTGAATATAGGAGAGATGGTCGTCGTAGTGGCATTGACCATAGTACTGACGCTTGCAATGGTCGCACTCACGAAGTATAAACCAACAGTGGAGTTTGCATAGCCAATCAGCGGGGGTTGCCAAGTCTGGTCAAGCAACCCTTTTCCACTTCGTGCAAAAGCGTTGACAAAAGGAAGAGGGTCAAGGGAGAAACTACGTTTCTCCTTGGTGGGCTAGAGGCGCAGGATTCAGAGTCCTGTCTCGTAGGAGTTCGGGGGTTCAAATCCCCTCCCCCGCATGATTTTACGCTAAGGAAAGGGCATCATGTCCATCTTAAAGTATTTATACGTTAGAAAGTAAAATCCAATCAGGTATCAACAATGACCACTGCTGCTGTTGAGATGTCTGAAAAGCAGATGCTCACCCTCATCCTAGAAAAGCTGGATCGTATAGAATTAGAGCTTTCTGAATTGAGATATCCAGAGGAAGAGCTGATAAAGGAGGACTTTATCGAAAGCGTGGAGAAAGCCAGCAAAAGAGCGAAAGAAGGGAAGGTAAGGCGCTACTCTGCCGAGGAATTTAAAGAGGAGTTCTTGTGAGCTGGCGATGACATGCCTACTTTTGATATCGAGATTGAGAGGTCCTTAGGCTAGAGGCTCAAAAAGCTGAAGAAGAGGGATAAGGCGTTGTACGATGCCCTTGTTAAGAAGATCCTGCTGCTATACGAGAGACCTCACATTGGGAGACCACTTAGGCACGTGTTGAAGGGAAGATGGAGAATCCATGTGGGACACTTCATCTTGATATACGAGATTGACGAAGAAAACAACAAGATGACCCTGCTTGAATTTGAACACCACGACAAAGTATACAAATGAACGATCTTTCCTTTAGAAGAGCTGAGAAAGGCTTACCTAGCCTACATCTCACAGCTTGGGATATGAGGTATTCGTTCCATTCTATTAATTCGCATCCTAAGCCTTTGCACTTTTTAATGCGATCTCAAATCTTAGCAGAAGGCGAATTAAAGCCCGCCAACTTTTTCTGTTCCAGCACATTCTGCTCCGTGTAATTGCTCTCATCCTAAAGACATCAATTTGGTTATCTCATTTTTGAAACTTTCTCCGCCCTTAATAAGTGGTATAAAGTTACGAGAAGTCTGCTTCTTTTCTCGTGGTCTTCTTCTTCGTATATACACATCTTGGAGATTGGGTTCTATATTGTCGATACCCCCTAACTCTAGTTTTTACCCAGAGGTACGAGGAACTATGACTTCACCATCTTTTCCGTGCTGTATCCCCATGGTATTCTGTTTCTCGATTGACAGATCACTCTTGACGTTCGAACGTCATGCTCACTTTGATGTCGAGCTCTCGCTCATCAGCTAGGAGATTTGCGACCTGATCGAGCGTTGAAGGTACCCTGCCTATCAACTTCTCGATCATCTCATCACTTAGGTCCTGCCGATCCCCCACGATCTTTGCAACATCTGGCTTAAGCTGCTCCACAGCAGCCCTAATATCCTCAACGCTCAAACTCCCTGATTTCATCTTGTTTCTCAGCGTATGATATTCCTTGTTCACTTGCTGGGCATATCCCAGCTTTAGGTTCATATCCTGCTCCAAGTTGAAGCCAGCAATAGCGAAAGCACACCTCATTATGTTGTCCAACACATCTTGCCGAATTTCTGCCATATCTTCACCTCCTTAGATCTTCATATGCGGATAATGCTGCAATCGCGCCCTCAGCACATGCTACCACGATTTGCCTTACACCGCCAGTCACATCACCTGCAGCATAGACCTTGGGCAGATTCGTTCGCTGATTTTTATCGGTGATGACATAGCCATGCTCATCCAGTTTTACCCCCACCGCCTTTGCCAACGTAGTGTTTGGTGATTCACCAATCAATATGAACACACCATCTGCATCTAACTCGTGCAAGGTGTCCTCCTTCACATCATGAATCAGGACACTGTTAACAAGGTCGTTCCCTCTTATTTCTTCTACTACTGAGTTCCAGATGATCCTCACACCAGATCGAAGAAGTCTTTTTTGCAGTGAGTTCTCCGCTCTGAGTTGATCTCGTCTGTGTATTATCATGACATCACAGCCAATGTCTTGGAGGTATATCGCCTCAGTTGCGGCGGTGTTGCCACCACCAACCACGAGGACTTTCTTTTCCTTAAAGAAAAAACCATCACATGCAGCACAATAAGACACTCCTTTGCCAACAAATTCTGCCTCGCCTGGTACGCCGAGCTTTTTATGTAAGGAGCCAGTGGCCAGTATCACCGCATCTGCCGTATATACGTTCTCATCCGTGTAGAGGGTCATGTTCTTCCCTAGCTCGATGCTCTTGACTTCCTCAATTAGAATCTTCACATATTTTGATGCGTGCATCTTCATCTTATCCATGAGCTTCATGCCCTCTATGGGATCGAAGCCAGGATAGTTCTCTATTAACGGAGCTTCACCTGCTAGTCCACCAGCCGTTGCCTTCTCAAGTATCAACGTCCTTAGCCCGCTTCTGGCTGCATAGATTCCAGCAGTCAAGCCTGCAGGACCGGCGCCAATGACGATCACGTCATATCCCATAACAATATCACTACGATATATTCCTATTAATGACTTTTCGGTCAGCGAAGAAGATGTACATTTCCTATCCTCACATTCTCCAATCCCACCGCCTTCGCCACTAGAAGACATCTTTCTGCATGCTTTCGTGTCGTAGTTGGAAGATCGCCCATGTAGAATTGTGGGTGAAAAGCCAGCAAAGAGTATGGTATGCTTGGATTGAGGTCTGCGATGAACTTTGCAATGTGCTTGACCTCCTCTGTATCGATGTAGCCGGGCACCAGCAACGTGCTTGCAACCAAGAATGTCTCGCTAGGCTCACCATATTCAGCCAACCACCTAAAATTTGCAAGAGTTCGCTCATTCGTCACGCCACAGAGCGCCTTGTGAAGATCCTCATTCCATGCCTTAAGGTCAAATTTAACGATCCCTCCTGTCTGCAAAGAGAGCTCTGCAACTTCCTTGAGCAAAGAGTGAGACATGGCTCCATTTGATTCCCAACAAATTTTTATCCCTTTGGATCGTTCGATAGCACGCTTAGATGTCCTGATTGCATGAGGTAGCTGCGGCGTGGGATCCCCACCAAAAAAGCATATACATGCCGTTTTATCATCTACACAACTTGCAAGTTCCTCGGCTGACATCATTGGAGCTAGACGACTGACCATCTCTCTGTAATGCCAGTTCTGGCAGAACAGACAGTTGAAAGAGCAAGCGCCATAGAAAACGGCTAGATTTTTATAGCCATATTTCGTCCTGTTTGGGCAGACATGAGACGCAACGCAGTTCGTCGGCAATGGATCATAATAACATTGGACGACTCCGCTCACGTCGACACTCAAACCACAATATCCTCTTTCGCCGGATGGAATCCTGCAATCATTTACGCAACGCCCACATCGAACTCCCTCCCTAGGAGGTTCTGATGGCAGTCCGAATCGTAACCTGCTCTCTGCATGTACCTTCTCGATCGAAGGCATCGCTTGCGCAGGTCTATTTCTAATGCAGTCGGCACAGGTCTTGAGCGCGTTGGAAATTAGCCCTGTCTTTCCGCAGATTTGGCACCTTGCTTGGAGCATCTATAATTATTTGTATTACTCCGTTTATATAGGTGAGCGACATGAAGTGGAAGACGATCCTGGTTCTCAGCATTTTAATTCTATTGGTTTCTGGGTGCATTGAGCCTGCTGGGGAGCCGCAAATGAGGAAAGTAGACATGGAAATACTCCAAGTGAATGTTACGGAGCACGAGCACCCTGTTGAATGGACGGTAGATTCCGTAGCGCTCTCACTCAAGAATGTTGGAATTGAAAGCACCGTCCGCCTTACTTTTGATGTGTTCCTAATTAAGGACGATACGATAGTAGATCATCAGTTGGATCTCGATTTTCTTAAGTTGGGTTTTGGTGAGCAGGAGAATAAGACCTTGAGCACATTTCTATTAGATGTCGATGAGCCTGGAATATATACGTTAAAGATAGAAACACACGAATTTGGAAGTGCCAGAGTGCTGGGATCTGCATCAAAGACCGTGCTAATAGGAACTAGAACGGGCGGAACCGAGAAGAGAGCGTCTGTGTTCATCCAAAACGTGGAAATTGAGAAGTACGAAATGCCGGACCGATGGGTCATCAAGGGCGTAGCAGTCTCCATGGAGAACGTAGGAGATGTGACAATACATAGCATTGTGATTGACATAAGCTTGCTCTCAGATTATGGGGACGTATTCCAGATGACTGATGGGCGCTCATTCTATGAGCCGATAAAGGTAGGCGAGACTGCCCATAATACCATATCCATGTACAAGATCATCGGCGGACCCGGATCGTACACGCTTAAGGTGGATGTTAGGATAGGGGAACAGATAATTGGAAGTGCTACAAAGATCGTACTGCTTAGCTAGAATCATTCCATGCGCTTCTTGAAAATCCTCGCTTGGAGACCGTAAAATTTTGCATATCCCTCTGCACTTTTCTGATCTAATGATCCCTCGAAACGTAATGCATTGGGAGACCTACGTGCGATCACACTTGCATTCCCCTTGAACAATCGTACCTTGACGAAGCCAGTTACTCGTTCTTGGGTTTTGTCTATAAACGCATTTAGGTCCGCCATCAAAGGATCGTCCACTAATCCATGATACGCCAACTCCGCCCACACGTCATCTACCATCGCCTTGAATTTTAACTCAGGACGTGTCAAAACAAGCTGCTCTAGGTCTCTATGTGCTTTAAGCAAAATCGTGGCAGCTGGATGTTCATAATTCTCCCTCGTCTTCAGCCCCAAAACCCTGTCCTCCACTATATCCGTTCTGCCAACACCATGCTTGCCCCCAACCTCATTGAGTTTTTTGATCAGAGCAACGCCATCCAATTTTTTACCGTTTAGGGATATCGGGATGCCCTTTTCAAATCCGATCTCCACTGTTTCTGCCCTATCAGGCGCCTTTTCCAGCGATGCAGTCCATCGGAAGATCTCTTCTGGTGGCACATAAGCTGGATCCTCGAGCTTTCCTCCCTCAATGCTCCTACTCCAAATGTTCTCGTCAACGCTCCATGGTTTTGCTTCGGTGACTGGGACTGGTATGTCGTGCTCTCTGGCATACTCGATCTCGCCTTCCCGCGTCATGTCCAGGTCCCTCATCGGCGCAACTACCTCTAGGTTCGTGGTTCGAAACACCACCTCAAAGCGAAGCTGATCGTTTCCTTTGCCAGTGCACCCATGCGCAAGAGCATCTGCCCCTTCCTTCTTTGCGACATCCACGGTTTTTTTCGCAATCAATGGACGAGCTATCGCCGTTCCAAGCACATAGCCCTCATAGCAACCATTGGCTTTGATCAACGGAAAGATGTACTCATGCACAAACTCCTCATTCGCATCTATGGTGTAATGCCTGTCGCTCAGTTTAGCAGCCTTTTCCTCAGCTTCTTTGAGATTGGAGGAGGATTGTCCCACGTCTACGGTAACCGTGATTACCTTGTCATAGTCGTAGCGCTCTCTTAGCAACGGAATGCATATTGAGGTATCCAATCCCCCTGAATAGGACAAAACCACTTTTTTGACCATCACAAAACAATTAAACCACTCAATATTTTAATGTTGGCACCGTACATAGAAAATGGGGCTTGACATTGCGAGTCGCATTTAAATTAGCATATCTGGGAAACAAGTATCATGGATTTCAGATACAGCCAGACGTTCCAACCATCGAGGGAAAATTATTCAATGCGCTGAAGAAGCTGAGGATACTTGATGATCCACAAGAGGCAAACTATTCTTCTGCAGGAAGAACTGACAAGGGAGTGCATGCGCTGGGGCAAGTGATTGCATTCGATACCGATGCACTAGATAGGGCGATTCCCAGAGCTGTAACCAATGAGTTACCAGATGACATATGGGTATGGAGCAGGGCAGAAGTGCCAAAGACGTTTGACCCCAGAAGAGATGCGATTAGTCGAGAGTATAGATACATGCTTTATGGCAAAGGTCTTGATATTTCGAAAATGAGAGATGCATCCAAATTGTTAGTGGGCACGCATGACTTTGCGAATTTTGCGACAAAAGATGATAAAAGGGATGCGAAACGCAGGATAGAGTGCATTGAGATCCGCATTGATGGTGCATTCATGACCTTGGATATCGTCGCTGATAGTTTTACATGGAACATGGTCCGCAAAATTGTGACTGGACTTAGCATGGTAGGCAATGGCGTTCGGGATGAGAGCTGGCTAGAGGACATGTTGAGACCAGATCAGTATGAGGAGGGGATAGCGCCCGCTCCACCTTTTGGTTTGCTGCTAAAGAGAGTGAATTATCTGGGTATAAGGTTCATCGATGATGAGTACGTCAAAAGGAAAGCAAGCAAAGCTCTTCAAAATCAATTCCTATGGCATGGTACCATGGGAGAAATGCTCAAGGACATGAGATATGCAATGGGATATTGATTAACGTTCCCAGGCTTTACGAAGTGCCGAAGCGTTGGGCTCGACATAGTCCTTAAGAAGCGATTATTGTGACCCTATTTTCCCTCCTTTCTTAAGAGCCACTTCCAAAGAGGTATGAAGTTTATTCTTTTATTTCTGAATTCCTCCGTTCCCTCATAATCTCCTGTGATGATTAGCAAGCTCTTGCATCTAAGTTCTTCGCTTGCCCTTAGCAAAGCATTTATCTCCCTTTTCCTTGTATCGTAATATTCGACGTCGTAGCAGACCTGAATCAGTTGTCTAATCTTTATACCGTCTTTAACCACAAAATCCACTTCTTTTCCTCGTCTATCTTTCCAGTAATAGAGTTCTACATCTTTTTTTGAGTATCTTCTTAGAAGTTCTATTGCTACTATGTTCTCATAGACTCTCCCAATGTTTTTTGAGAATCTCGTGGAAAGGGTGTTTATGAAACCATTATCGATGAAATAGACCTTTCTTGCATATTGAAGTTGATCCTTGACCTTCGGAGAGAAAATGGGCAGGCTATGGATGAAATAGGAACTCTCCACATAATTTAGATACTTCAGTAAAGTTGTTTTTCCAATCTCATAATTTAAACTTTTTAGCGTATCATACACTCTGCTTATCGAGTACTGGGTTGAATTGAGTAGCAACCTTACCATCGCTTTCAACCCTTCCTCATTTTTCACCCTGAATCTTTCGATGATATCTCTCCTAACGACTGTACCATAATACTGCTGGAGTATCTCAAATTTTTTATCCTCTGTAGCTAACACGACCTCTGGCATCCCCCCGTAACGGAGGTATTCGTCCAACATTCTAGTTAACTTCGTTCTCTCGCTCTCGGAGTATCGTACAACTTTCAGATCGATGTCTGTATTCTTAAATCGGAAGAATTCTCCAAACGACAAGGGGAAAACCTTTACCTCTAAACATCTACCTCTGAGTTCCGTGGGGATCTCTCTGCTTGAAACTTTCGAGCTAGATCCTGTAATAAATATCTCCAGATTTTCGTTATCGTAGATCCTTCTCAGCCACCTGCTCCAATTTGGTATGTTCTGGACTTCATCTAAAAAAATGAGTTCAGGCGCTTTGGAAAATGTCCGTTTGATCGTGGGAAGCAGTTCTGTTAAAAATTCTGTTCTCTCTGGTATCCTCTCATCATCAAAATTTATGTAGACTGCTTGCTCTTTATCTTTATCACTTAGTAGTTTATTCAAAAGCTGAAACAATAGATAGGTTTTCCCAACTCGTCTGAAGCCTGTAATAACTACTATTTTTCTCGGCCTCATACCTAAATAAGTTTCCAAGCTTATTTCTCTGGGTATAACATCTGGGATTCTTTTTTCAACCCAAGAATACAATATTGTCTTAATTGTCTCCTTCATAGTACAATATTCATATGTAATCGTACTATTTAAAATTTTCTGAGTTCAATAAACCATTCCTATATCTGCTGAGCCCAATGTCATATAACGGTCGAGGCTTTACGACGTTGCGACCGAAGGGAGCAATTTGGGTAAGCGTAAGCGAACCGCATACACCGTGTTATGTGACCGAGCCGAAGGCGAGGCAAGGATTTGCAAAGCAAGTCCGCAGAGTCGGAAGCAAAAGGGAATAGCATATCTACACACCCAACCTACATCAGCCTCTACTAGAGTTTTTATGTTTCATTTTGAAGTATATATTCCATTATTTCTTCTTCAGTCTTGGGCATCCTCCCTTCAAAAAAAGCCTTAATCCATTTTAAGTATCCCATACCATCCGAACTTTCATGTTCATTAGCCAATTTTATGAGCAACAAAATGCATGAAATAATCTCTCCAAATGTATAATCTCTGTTCTTATTCCTCTTTCTCAATATCAAAATTGCTTTTACCCCCTTTGATATTTCTGAAGCTAAGCTTCCTTCTTTTTGGTTATTAAAATCTCGAATTAGACTATTAAAAGCATCTATGACATCTCTATCATTCATATCGGGGTGCGAACTCCAATACAAAAAAGTAGTGTTTTCTACAGCAAAAAATACGTCATAATAATCAGCCATATCTTTTATTTTCACTCGCTTTTTATTATTGATCACTAAATCGTTGATAGGTACTTTCACATCCTTATCAGTTATTTCAATCTTGTCGTCCGTCTAGACCACCACCTTTTGCTTCCGATTTCATATAACGGCTGGCGGATAAAAGAAGTTGTCGAAAGCAACTTGGGGAAATCTTTGATTTCCCTTTTATCCGCTGTTATCCGTAGTTCCAGCCCCATCATCAGAATGTCATCTTTCCTAAATAGTCGGTAAATCGGAAATTTGGAAGCCTTGCTTGGTTAAAATACCTGCTAGTCAGCGCGTAAAATAGGAGAAGAGACCGAGCAGTCTTGCAAACGTAGAGTTTGGATCCTGGTTGAGGTAGTGCATCAAATTTACCATCTGCGTGTTGATTGCAGATGACACCTTTATCGAGTACACAAACAGTGTCAATTCTCGAATGCTCTGGAAGCTTCCTAGTCTGATGTCTCACATGTATGTGTTCTACTAAAGTCATTAATTCAATCGAATCATATGTAAACACATAGTAGTTGATAGGCCAGATTTCCCATTCCCTTCCGTACAAGTTGTCCGAATAAATGATAGCACCCGTGGGCTTAACGTAAGCAGTTTTTCTAAGATTTCGAACGCTCTCCATATTTTGAAAAACACTATCCAGTTCATTGGCATCAAGGTAGGCTTTAACTTCAATTACTGTGTATGCACACTCAACCGGTATGACCCGAATGTCACCACTACTGTAGAAAACGGGGGTCTTTGCACTATCGGAAATGATGACATCGAGTTGGCGAGAAGCACTTCCATGGGCATCCACAAGCACCCCAGTGGAGACATCTAACGACCGAGGGAGATACTCCCTGAGAAAAGTTCGGAAAGTTTCTTCGAACGATGCCCCTTTGAGTCCAGGCTGTTTTACGGCCTTCCGAGCTTTTTCGAAATCTGAGCGCATCTGTTTAGCTACTTCATCGAAGATCTCTGTAATATTCATAAATTACTCCCTCCGAGCTGGAATTACGGATAACGTTCCGAGCGTACCTGAAGTTGGCGAGCAAAGCGAGGCAATTTGGGTAGAGTGCCGAAAGCACGAAGCCATGTACGCTCTGTTATACGCTGTCGGCGAAGATACTTCTGCTTTCAATCTTTTCCGCTCTTATTATTTACTATTTTGTAAAATTTTTTGAAATCTTCCGGGTCAAGAGGTTTAAAGGGATCGATGCTTTCCAGAATTAAACGTGCTTCGGCTAAACTTTCGTCAGTACCTTGCATTGCTATAGCCAATGCTACATCATAATTTCGTAACTCAAATTCTGGTTTTCCGACAATTTCAGCCATGTGTTTTAACCTTTGGACAAAATCGCCTATACTTGAAAATGGCTCACTAATTAAAAATTCTTCTGCTTCAGTGTCATAAAGACTTATCTGTAATCTTTTCAATGTATCTTCTGCAAGCTCGAGTTCTTCGCACCCCTCGGTTAGCAACAACACATCAATTGAGCCTTTTTGGGCAATTGACGGGAAATCCTCAACAAACGCCTCCCTATAAATAGTCAATTGGCCTATAGCTGTGTCGTAATTTCCACCTTTCGTTAGATCAGTTTTTATCTCTGTCATCACAACTCCTTTATTTGAGAACATTATGGCGTCTACTATTCTTGTTTTGCTGGCGAAAATAGCTCCGTACATATCTGATAAATCATCTTTATACGGTACTCCCTCCAATGTATTCGCGTATTCTCTGCGTTTAAGCACATCATACAGAGTCAAATCAAGATCAATTTCCTCACCAAGAAGTTTCGCAGTTCGCTTCAGGGCTATCGGTGCTTGAAGCTGGATAAGCTTAACATCATTCTCCTGCAACCATTCTTCTTGTTGATGAAGAAAGTCATTAAGAATCTCCCCTTCTCGACTTCTTATGAACCGGTCTCCTTCTCTAACCGAGGGACGTAACATATAGATTTTGTCCAATCCCATTCTTATCACCTCATTCCTTTATACCTAAACTTTGTTTCTGTTATCCCGAAGCCGATTGCGTATAACGTTTCCAGCATATACGACGTTGTGACCGAAGGGAGCAATGTCCCGAAGGGCAAGGGCATAAGCCCGAAGCGTATATGCTGTGTTATCTGACGTTCGGCACGAATCATGTTATTCTCCCGTATATCCACACATTCCGACACGCGGAGAATTAACCACTGGCAAGAGCATCTCTTCGCCACACTTATGTTCCAGAGCACACTCATCACAAAGCCATCCTTTGCCCTCATAGATACATTGTGCACAAACTTGTGTAGCGAGTCTCCTACACATCTCACAGATTATCTGGGGTGGATCATTCCTAGCCAAAATCTGAATTGATTTGTCCTTGATATTTTCTTCGCGTTCTGACGGAACTCGCAACACCAGGTGCGTAGTGGTTCCAAAATCATATTCGTAATGGAACTTGAGACCAGCGTGCAGAACAGATCCCGTGCGGACGTTCATGCTTCTCCTCGGTTTCCCTCTGCCAAATATCATGGGCCACATAGCATCCACGCCACCGGTATCTCGCTCATACTGTACATTATTGATGGTGAAAGCACTCAAATGTCCGCAACACTCCACCCAGATTTCCCTGAGAAAATCATCTAAGTCTTCGAGTTTTGCATCCGCTGGTACATCAAGATGCATCCAATACTCAGGCTGGTCGCTTCCCTCAACCACGAGATGGAATATCCTCTTATCCCGCAGCTTTGACTTCCGTCCATATGGTGGCTTCATGGGAGTAATTTCTCTTTGCTTACACGACTTCAGGTGATTAGTCATTGCATATTTTGAGAGGGTGTCTCCGCAAAAACTGCATTTTCCATTCGATTCCTGCCTTTCCATTTTCTGCCCGCTCATTTCAAAACCTCCTTACCTGTATGTCTGTTCGACTTTATAAACCGAATGTCAGATAACGTTTTGGGCGTATCTGAAGTCCGAGCGATGCAAGGATTTGGGCGGAGCATAGCGGAGCCAGATACGCTCTGTTAGGCGACGTCTCCCTCTTCATGAGTTATGTAGAATTTAATATCATCTAAGCTATTTCCGAGTTGGAGTTCAAAAGTTGCTTTTGCAGGTGGGAAGTTCTCCGAAAATACAACATAAGTCAATCTAAAATCACCAGGCCCCTCAAGCTTGAAGCGATCACGGTAAGCACTAAAGTCAATAATAAACGGATTAATCCCTATATATGCTATATTTGGGGAATCATGAAATACAAAGAACCCGTCAAGGTATCTGAATGGAGACAGGAAGGAGGATGGTGGAATAGTTGCGTATGAATGTATCACTCCCTTCCATTTGAGTTCAACAGCTTCAAAAGTTTTTCTTTCACCTGTTGGATATTTTACACTTTCTAAATATGCAACGCAATGATATGCCGTTCTTTCTTTGTGAAGATTTTGTACTTTGATATGATAAAATCGAGACATTTTCTTTGCTGGAACATGAAAAGCGTCTTCATAATCCTTTTCGTCTCTTACAAGTATAAGTTCATTTCTCCAATCTGATTTCCATCCCCGCTCAATAACTTTTCCAACAACGACATCCGGAAGTAAATGTTTATCTGGGGAAGTAAATGGAATACAGTTAGCTTGGATGAATTTTAGAATGGCATCATCCTTCTTAACACCTTCCTCTTGGAAGGCTAGAAGGTCTTCGATATTTAGAAAAGCAGCTATAGCCAATTCTTGATGACTGAAGAGAGACCCTCGATGTACATCTTCATTGCCAGGTACATCTAGTTTTTCTCTCTTGAAATCGATAAAAATGAAATATTCAGATTCTCTCAACTTTCGAAAAATACTCTCTTTTAAACCCTCTAAACTTTGCTGCTCAACAGCAATGTAAGGATCGAATCCCATTTTTTGGAGTCGTTCAGCTATACTGTGAGCTGTATTAACCTCATCAGTACCCTGTTGCCCACAACTAATAAATACCCTTGCTCGGAGGCTCTTTTTCATGTTTCTCACCTTTTATGTTTCCTTCAATGCTTGTAAAAGCTTCCTGAGATGTCGCCTAACTTAGTATATACGAACTTAGTTCGTATATCGCTCCAAATTGGTATTATATCCGAACTCATATTTTATTTATCACCTCCTTTAATTAAATCTAAAGGACTT
>JASEEV010000002.1:43038-61137 GCA_030019435.1 Methanocellales archaeon
TTATATCCGAACTCATATTTTATTTATCACCTCCTTTAATTAAATCTAAAGGACTTTTTATCTTCCTTAAATCTTTCATCGCATGAGTATAAACTTCTGTCGTTTTTGAACTTTTATGTCCCAACACTCAGATCGACGCCGCTTTCCAGGGCAAAATTGTGCCTTAAAACCCACCAAAGGTCTCGATGGCATGCTCCTCCGCCAGCATGATGCGTTTCTGGGCTGAATCATATATCTTTTGCGCCCCAGAATCCTTGGTGTCAAGCAAGAAAGCAATTTCATTTTGGCTCAGGTCAAGCGTCGCAGAGATTCCAATCGCGCATTCTTTTTTCTTGAACAACATCTTAAAAAATGGGATCAACTCAGCCCTAGCGTATCGCTGCGAAACATGGCAGTGTTTTCCGATCTTGGTTGCAATCGAGTCTCTTACAGCTCTAACTGATTTCGCTTGTCCCAATTTTTTCCATAGTGAGGGGGGTTGATATGGCGTATATCCATGAGGTTCCTGTGACCTAGCAGCTTGCACGCCACACGTCATCATCTCGCCAGCATGTTTCCAAAGACCGTAATTTTGTCTCCTCCTGACCCTGCCAAGAAACACATCTGCCCGCGATAGAGACTCGAAACCATTAGCGAGATCCTCGCCCTTATACTCCCTAGGCATATTCTCATCTATCCAATGAATGAAATCCTCTGGATTCTCATCTAGGGTGTATGATGCATACAACGCCTCCCTCGGATCAGATCCCTTGAATATCTCTGTCATGACCTTGAAGATCGATCCTTTCGTGTCCCTGATCCCAATTACAACGTCCTCGGCACTGAGTTTTTTTCGTCCTTGCGCAATGGCTTGAAGGTCGTTGATGGCAGACCTAAGATCACTGGCTTTAGTCACAATGACTTCTAGCGCCTCGATATCATAGTCAACTCCCTCATCACGACAAATCCTCCGTAGAAGGGGGATGATGGATCGACTTTGGATGCTTCTGAATTGAATGGGCTTGCACAAGCTCCTGAGCGTTTTTGACATATCATAGTACTCATTTGCTATCAACACTATTGGCTGATTGGTCTTTTTGATCACGTCCACTATGGCATTAACGCCCCCTCGATCGGCATTCCCATAGATATTGTCTGCCTCATCTAAGATTATCAGTCTTCTACCAGAGACGCCCTCAAAAGTACCAGTTTGTGCAGCAGAACCTGCAATCTTTTGAATGATGGCTGCAGTTCGTTGATCGCTTGCGTTTAGCTCGATGACCTCCCAACCCATATCGTTTGCAAGTGCGTATGCTGCCGACGTCTTTCCAATACCAGGGGGACCGTATAGAATTGTAGCCTTTTTATCAACGCCCCAGTCTTCTGCCCATTTCTTCAGCTCAGCAACCGCTTTACCATTTCCAACTATATCGCTCAACGTCCGTGGTCGATATTTTTCAGTCCATTCAATCATCATAGGTACATAAGCCATAAGTAAATTAACCTTTGTCATCTTAGTGAGCTATGATGTTAAATGACCTAGCTACGAGTTTGAGGGAGTTTGAGGGCGTCAGACGCAAAAGAGCGATTGAGGCGTTGGTTCGATGGTTTGCATGCCCAAGCAATGCGATCTTAGCATCGTTTGGAGAGGATGCAGCCGTCATCGATCACGGCGAGGAGGCGCTGTTGATCGCGGCAGACGGAATCTGGAGTAAAGTGATGGATGCAGACCCATACTGGGCAGGATATTGCTCTGTATTGGTGAACATCCATGACATCGCCGCCATGGGGGGTCAGCCAGTCGCGATGGTGAACGTGTTCTCAGGAGGCAAACGGATATGCGACTCCGTGGCGAAAGGCATGAGTGAGGCAGCGCAGAAGTTCGATATACCCATGGTGGGAGGGCATATCCATCCTGATGCATCGTACAATGCCATAGACGTATCGATCGTTGGGACTGTGAAAAAGGACAGTGTGATCTATAGCCACACTGCAAATATGGGCGACGACATAATTGTTGGGATCGATCTAGAGGGGCGGATACATCCCTCGTGCGAGCTCAACTGGGACTCAACTACAGACAAGGATACATCGACGTTAAGAGCTCAGATCGGCTCAATGCAAGTCTTAGGCGAATCGCACTTGGTCACCGCTGGGAAGGATATTAGCAATCCCGGCATGCTGGGAACATTGGGCATGCTGCTCGAAATGAGTTCTAAGGGAGCTATTGTGGATTTGAAGGCAATACCAAAGCCGCCAGAGATATCGATGGAGCATTGGTTGAAGGTTTACCCTGGTATGGGATTTATCGTCACCGCCAGGCCAAAAAACACCGATGAGATAACAGCTACGTTCGAGGAGCATCGGCTTTCCGCTTCAGTCATTGGAAAGATCGCCAAAGGGTCAAAACTCGAGATCACAGATGGGGATGAGTATGCTACTATCTTCGATTTTAGGAAGGACAAGATTACCGGACTCAGGAGGGCGGATCATGGGTGAGTGGCCCATTGTAAAAGGTGACTACCAGATCGGGGACAAAGAATCCAGGATCGGTATAGTCACGCTTGCAAGCCATTTTGAGCTTAAGCAAGAGGAGCTGAAAAAGGTTGCCATCATCGGCTCGTGCAAGACCGAAAATCTCGGGGCCGAAAAGATAATAACGAACACGGTTTCGAATCCAAACATACGGTTCATATTGCTCTGTGGAAATGAGTCCAGGGGACATCTAAGCGGTCACACGCTAAAAGCGCTCCACGCCAATGGTATCGATGAGAACGGCAAAATAATCGGCTCAGAGGGTGCAATTCCTTTCATCGAGAACATTCCAGAGAATGCAATAGCGAGATTTCAGAGGCAAGTCCAGATCATCGACCGGATTGGCGAAACGAATCTTGATAGCATATTGCAGATCGCAGAGGAATATAGCAAGAGAGGAGAGCCATACCCAGAGCCCCCATTGGTAGTCCAAACGGTAAAGCGCAAGAAGAGGAGAAAGACCATACCAATAAGTATGGCTAAGGATATCATGATATCAGGGAATGTGGTCCTAGATTCCTCTAGCGGGGTCATAGAGATATGTTCAGGTTCCAAAAAGAGCAAGAAATAGTGGATATCGCTGGAGTAAAAATCGGTGGTCAACCGGGTGAGCTTCCCACCGTACTAGCTGGCACCGTATTCTATCCAAATCACACCATCGTCAAGGATGAGGATAAGGGCACCTTTGATAAGAGAAAAGCTGAGTCGCTGATCAACATGCAGGTCACAAGCGCTGAGGAAACAGGGAATCCATGCATGGTTCACATCTTTGCTTCCAGCAAAAGCAGCATCAAAAAGTATATCGACTTTGTCAGCGAGATCACAGAGGCGCCATTTTTGATCGACTCAATCGAGTCAAGTGTCAGGATGGAAGGGATTCGATATGTGACGGAAATAGGTCTTGCCGACCGGGCGATCAACAATTCCATCAACATGGGTATTACAGACGATGAAAAAAACACGTTAAAGGATTCAGACGTAACCGCATCAATCGTCATGGGTTTTAATGCAATGGACTCCTCTTTAGAGGGGCGAATAGCCCTTCTGGAAAATGGGGGTAACGTTGCAGAGAAGGGACTACTCCAAATCGCAGAGGATTGTGGAATCTCAAAAATCCTGATCGATCCCTCTGTTACGCCGATTGGAAATGGAGCAGGAATTGCACTCAGGATGACCCTGGTGGCGAAGGCGAAGTGGGGACATCCAGTGGGGTCAGGAATTCACAATGCTCCATTATCTTGGGATTGGCTGAGGAACAAAAAGAAGGAGGATGTGATGATCTACAAGACCTGTGATATTGGCTCCATAGGACTACAACTGATCGCCGCTGGTGATTTTGTATTGTATGGACCTATTGAGAGTGCGCCGTACGCGTTCCCGATGGCTGCAATGGCAGATATCATGATCGCTGAGGCAGCTGCAGATTTTGAGGTCATTCCGAGCGAAGACCATCCGATAAACCGGTTGATATGATGGCGAAATTCTCTTTATGAAAATATACTTAGGAGCGCCTGTTAGAAGAGGCAGTCGATGGTAGATGGAAGATCGTTATTTCAGATTGGGTCAAGGACGAAATATATCGTCAAGGTGTCACAAAGCAGGATCTTAATGAGCGGTTATCTTTTCTCAAAGATGCTGGTGTGTTGACTGAAATCAAGGTTCAACAAGCAGACATTGACAGAGCCAAAACGATACGAAGAGAGCGAGGCATACATCTTAGCGATGCCGTTCATGCCGTCATCGCAATACGGTGTTCCGCCGCTGTTGTCACCAGGAACATAAAACATTTTGAAAAAGTGAGGGACTTAGTAGAAGTAAGAAAGCCAGAGGAGCTATTATAACTCAAGTCCCTTCTGCCTGATAAACTCCTTCAAAGCTTCTTCGCGCTCCTCATCTGTAAACTGCGTCCTAGTTATTTTTCCGCGCAAACCGCCCCTGTGAGCTCGAACAAGTAGTCTGGTTGCATCCCGTAAAGCCTCCGATCTGCTCGTATACACGCCATCCTTTACCAAACGGTCGATTTCCTCAACCATCACCTTCGTCAATTTGGTTCCAACTGCTACCGTATCTGACATTATAATTAACTATGGTTAACCATGGTTTATTAATGTTATCCCCAAAACACCGCTTATTTAAAATAGTCCCACATATTACACATATCTCAGCAGTGATGAAATGATCCCTAGCATAAGAAGGTTGTTTAGCTATAAACTGAAGAAATTGGTATCATCATGTGAGATGTTGGCCATAGTTGTAAAAGATGATCCATCGCCGGATTCTTTGGCTAGCGCTTTAGCCCTTAAACAGATAGCGGAGCATTTCCATACAGATGCCAAGATCTTTTACAGGGGCGAAGTCCAGAACAAGATGCTCCTCAACATGATGGAGGAGGACCTAAACGTATTGCACAGTCCTGCCGATCTTGGTGGGGAACTGGCTTTCGTCGACGCCATACCAAGTCAATTAAAACACATAACGCGTTCTCCTTTGATCGTCATATCACAGTATGTGGGTGACGTCAAGGAAATAAAGGCTAAGTTAAAGGACATTAGAGCCGATACGGGAACCACATCCAGCATAATGGCAGAACATCTTGAAAGACTGCATGTGGCAGTGGATAAACAGCTAGCCACTCAACTCTTATATGCCATCCGGGAAAGGACAAGGTGTCTCAGAACAGGCGTATATAAGTTTGATATCGATACATATTACCGAATTTTCCCAAATGTGGATACGGATCTACTTATGAAGTTAGAGCATCCATCCGTTCGATCAGAGACTTTTGCAGACTTGGCAAAAGCCATCGACAACAAGATGACAAAAGAGACCCACCTTGTGACCACCATAGGTTATACAAAGGATATGAGCACTTTATCAAAGGTGTGTGACTACTTATTAGATCTGGAGGGCATTTCAACGGTGCTAGTATTTGCGATCGATAAGGCGAAGATTGGAATCTATGCTAAATCCAAGGACATCGAGGTCCATATGAGAAATATGTTGGATAAAGCGTTTGGTATGTGGGGACCTGTGAACGGGACGCCTGAATATGCTTCTGTCGAAATCCCCCTAGGGGTGTTCGAGACCGTTCTAGCTGGAGACATAAATGCTGCTAAATATAAGGAATTGTTGTTCGATTCGATAAAGAGCGTGATTTCCTCAAAATACCTCTCGATGATGGAAACCGGGAGCTAATATATTCGCCCACGAGCGCATCTGACACAGACGCCCTCTGGGGTCAAACAACGATGACATACGATGTTTCCACATAAGTGACACGTATGCATTTTTTTCCCAACATTTCCGCAAATGGTACAGATTCCCGTGATCATCATACTCTACCCATACATTGGTGAGGGCAACGTTGGTTCGGCTGGCTTTGCTTGAGCACGTAATGTTTTGATGTATTCCTCTATCCTCTCGGCCTCCTCATACAATGGCTTGACATCAATCCTAATCGTCGGGAGTAATCTATCGATTACCTCAATTACCTTTGCTGCAGCCCTTGCATCTGGTATTTTTGGGCGCACCTCTGCAAGTAGGCAAATCACATCAAAGTCGATCCTTCTTCCCTCATTCAACAGTATGCTAGAAACGCCAGTGATGATTCCCGTTTCCAATTGCTTGATGTGCATTTTTTTCATCTCATCCCTAGCATGATCATTGCTCCCAACCCCATATACTTCCAATTCCTCACCCTCATACTCTGCTACAGGGAACCCTTGCGGTGATATAATTCTTGAACACTCGTTTTCCCTAGCCCATGACAGGATTGTGTTCGCTATAGGTCTTGCAAGAGATGGTGAAGGGGTGAATTCTGATAAAAACACCACGACCTTTACTTTCTCGTCCGCATATATCCTGGCTGGAAACTTTGGTTTCGAGGCATATATCATGGAGACGGGGGGGAAGTCTGGTGAGTCCAGTGCACTGATTTGATCAAGTCTGAGGGCGCCTATCAGATAATTTGCCGTAATCGTGCTCACCAAGCCAATGGTTGGAAAGCCATCTATTACCGTTGCGCCTCTAAGGGATATATCCTTGAATTTATGCACTTCTATCATTTTCATTTCCTAGATTGCTTATACCATCTAAAATACCTATCCATGCATCAGCTACATTAAGTAGGATCAGCTGTATTATTGTTTCGGATGAAGAGAGTGGAGATCGCAAAAAGCACATTCGTAGATGCATCATTTGCCCTAAAAGATAATGTATATGTGGTCGCATCCGTCGAGCTTGGAAATACGACGATCAAATCGATCTTAACTGCTACCGACTTAATCGAGGGGAAAACATACTTTCTCGACAAGACGGTCGAACTCACCACATCCATTCGGCCACCAAAAGAGGATGAAGATGTTTTCGGGAAAACGGTTAGAGGACAACCATTATCACGTGAGGCAATATCTGAAGCTGTTAAAAACATACTCATCCGCTCGATGACGAGGGCGAGGATCAGCGTGAACGAGTTGAACTTCGTCGTGCGATCTACTGGAGTGGTGGCAGGATTTGAAACCCCAGAGGAGGTGGGCGAGATCATCAAGGCCTTGGCTGACGGTTGCTTAAAAGTGGGAATACCACCACGCAAGATGACTGGAGCGATGAGAAAGGTCGATTTGTTGGAATCGCTGCAAAAATACTCATTTATGGACGATATAACATTTGATGGCGCAGTTGCGGGTGTGAAATGCATTACGCCGATCGTTGCAAATGAGATGGAGGGTGAATTGGTGCTGGCGGGAATCAAAGAGGGCGCTAAGTGGACCGGTGTGGACTTTCGAAATCCGTGTATCGGAATCGACTTTGGGACGACGTTGGCGGGAAGAGCCACCAACGGGGAGGAACCATATGCGAACGTGATCGGGAGCTACTGTGGATTAGCTGGCGCGATATTTGATGCTCTTGCCCAACCAGTTGCGGATACAGCACTCCAGTTGAGGGACACTCCTGATCCAGATGTCCCAGAGAGCTATGTAGAGGATGTGATGCGCCTGATCAAGATCAAACGAGTAACCTCTGAAAGGAGATTTGGCACCGTCCCCGTCGACCCAAAAGGGCTGAAAGAATCTGGCATCATCCTCATCGGAGTGGATGTTGGGACAAATGGAAGTAAGTTGGATGAGCTGAACAAAATAAGCGCTGAGCTGCTGGAGGAGGATCGACGAAAAATTCATGGGCTCATAGACAATGTCTCCTCAGAATTGGTGAAGAGGCTCATCGAGATCTCATGGGATTTTGGGCTCAAGGGAGCGATCGGAATTACCGGAAGGGGAGCCATCACCGGCGCCAAACCGATGATGATCAAGGATAAGTTGGGCGCTCATGATTTAGTCTTCGTGGATGATGGACTTGCTAGAGGGGCAGCTGTGCTTGCACGATGCCTGCATTCATTGGGCACCCCAAACTCCCCTCTCGGTGGTATAAAAGGAGGAAAATGCGTGATGGACATGAGGAGGCGATGATGAAAATCGGCAGGTTTATCAGAGCGAGCACGATCAGCGATGCTTGGTATAGGGGACTGAACTTGATCTGGAATCATGGCGAAACGCTGGTGGATGAGAGAGGTAGCAAGATCAAGGAACTGCTCGATCTGGTGATCGTAATCGAAAACCCATATGAGGATCAAATCCCAAAGGATGCCGCATGGAGCAAGGAGCACTTAGAAGAATATGCTAAGCAGTTGATTAGGGGCACCGAGCAAGATTTCGTGTATACATATGGACAACGCCTACGTGATTGGAACGGAACAGATCAAATCGAGTATGTGATAAAGAAACTCAGAGAAAGCCCAAGCTCACGTCGAGCGACGTGCGTCACTTGGATGCCGTCAAAGGACACAAAGGCGGAGGAAGTACCATGTATGGTCATCTTGGATTTCAAGCTTCGGGGCGAGCTAAATTTAACAACGGTGTTCAGGTCACATGATTTTTACGGCGCAGCAGCTGCCAATTGGTACGCCCTATCAAAACTTTTGGAGCACGTTTCGCAGCAAGTTGGCGCCACTCCAGGGAGGATAACCAGCATCAGCATCTCAGCGCACATATATGAGCCTGACTGGGATGACGTGAGTGCTATCGTGGAATGACTATAACAACCCCTTGACCTTTTCAGATGCCTTCTCCATCCTGACTAAAATCAAGCCCAATCCTGCTCCAGGATTGGTCATGGTGACTAAAATAGCTTGGGGACCAGCACCCATTGCTATCAGCTCCGCTTCTTTGAATTCCACGATGACCCGATTTGGAATTCCTTTCTTCAGCTCCGACGTTGCAGTTTCCGCTGCCCCCAACATCGTTGCACTCATCGCTGCAAGCGTCTCAGCCCTGATATCGCTAGATACGTCAGATGCCTTCAGCAAACCATTTCTCGATACGATGGCGGAAGCCTCGACGTCGCCAATGCTCTTCAGATCGCTCAGCACTTTATCAAGCATCCCTTTGGTTGTCTGCATTTACTCAGCTCCATTTCTTTTGGCGATATATCGGACAAAACAATCCCGAAATGCCTCTGTGCTGCTTACATGGATATTCCGTGCATTGCAGACAATTTGATATGTTTTCGGTCTTGGCGCAATCATAGAAGATGCAGTCGATCACAGGAAGCTTCTCCAATTCTACTGGGCAGCCCAGACAAGTCTTATCGCTATAACGCATGCACACAAAACAGGCTTTTCCGCATGCTCCAACACTGAATTTGCCTTCTGCCATATTTTTGGTTACCCCCCATAAATTTTTCGGTTGTGTAATGTCAAGGGAGATGTGCAACATCTCCACCAAAGTATAGGTTAGCAGGATAATCCTCTATGCCCAGCCTATAACGACCGCAATTGTTCCATTCATTATATTCTTCCAAAAGCGATATATGATCATCAAAACCCTTCCAAGCACGAGGAACTCTTCCTTGAAGTTTCTTATATCCCGCTCCACCTTACCCTTCGCCTGGGGATAGTGAACAGGGGCATAGACAACCTCAATCCCCCTCTGCTTGCACCGTCTTTTGAACATATCCTGAATTGAGGGCCATGATCAACCAATACCTTCGTGGGTGAACCGTACATATGGAAGCATTTCAGTAGCTCCTCGGTAACATCTTTGGTCTCTATGTGTGTGAAAAGTCTACATGAGAGCCTAAATCTGGAATGATCATCTATGATAACCAAGGCATACATACGTTTTCCCCCAATGGTGAATGGTCCTTTGATATCTATCTGCCACATGTCATTCGGTTTATCCGCTCTGAAATATTTCCATTCCCTCTTCCCACCTGGTGAGTAGCCGTTTCTATGGTGTTTCATGAGAACAGTATTGATGCTTTGTCCGCTCAACATGAGGGGTTTCCAGGTAGTCCCTAAAACTGTTTCCAGAAGATATCACTCTGATCCTTTGCGTTCCCCAATTGAAGGAATCACGCAAAACTATGATTGCATTCTCTACTTCCCAGGTAATTTTACGGTGGATGGTATGTGGTCGTTTGGATTTGTTTTTATAGCTTTCTCTTCCTCTATGATGTGCTCTCTTTGTCCATCTCCATACAGTCCCTCTGCTTACATCGAATATCTCAGTAATTTCTTTTGTCTTCCATCCCATTTTTCTAGCTTTCACTATAAGGCGTCTCACCTCAGGCGTGGTGGATCTCATCAAACCCATCCCCTCTAACGAGGGGAAGCTGCCTCATATGCTTATCAAAATTGTTGCAGATGTTGCTTTACTTTACACTTCCGAAGGTCAAATTCTACTGAGCAAGTAGATCGCAAAGTAAAAAAATTAAACCAAGGATTACAGCTCTTCCAAGCTCACGGTTCACTTCCCACAGTGATCATCAAACTCCCAGATCGCATTATAGTCTTTCTCTCCACAGAAACCTATAAATCATGAGAAATGTTATGAGAATTGTTGAAAGGGATGGGAGCTAAGCGAGGTTCTCACTAAAGGAGGTAGTGCGCAGTGATCTCAGCAGATGAGTTGGCCAAAGAAGGTGAATATCTCCGAATGTTCGCTTCGTTGATCATACTAATCGGAACGTTGATTGGTATATTTGGGGCTGTATCAATGTTCGGAATTCTCGGAGCAGCAGCCAAAAACGCATCCTCCCTGATACTATTCTGGGGGATACTCGTTTTTCTGGTCGGAATGGTCGTACGCCTATTTTCACGTCAGCAATGGTATTTAGACAGGATGGTGATGAAAATACCCATACGAGAGATCATGACAAGAGACGTCATCACAGCTGATAGTAACATGAGGGCATCGGAAGCAGCACAAAGAATGACCGAACGCAAAATAGGTAGCCTTGTTGTAACCGAGAACGGTAAGCCTGTGGGCATTGTAACAGAGCGAGACATGGTGCAAAAGCTCATGTCAAAGGACGTGAAGCCGAGTTCTCTGACGCTGAAAGATATAATATCTCAGCCGCTCATCACCATAAGGCCGGATGAAAGCCTATCAAGTGCAGCACGAAAGATGGTCGAGCTGAACATACGTAGATTGCCAGTCATCAAAAACGACGAACTGGTTGGCATCGTCACCGATGTCGATGCGATCGCATATGCATGTAAGACTACTGATATTCTGGCGCAAGTTGGAGAGATGGATCTTAAGGGGCAAATCCTTCAACTGATCAGAAAAGAGAAAAAGCGGGAGTGAGTTCTCCACTATTTTTGGTCTCATCCACAAACCCCTCACAGCTCTTCCATAAACTCAGTTGGAGATCTAAACTTCACCAATTTCTTTATCTTTTGCTGGGTCAGCGCCCTGTTGGTCGTAACAAAATAATCGCAATCCGTAGAGAAATAAGCACATATGTGCGGCAAATCATCCGTATCAGAGACATAACTTTTGCACTTATCCAAAAACAAGCTCCACTTTGGTTTAGTGACCGTCATGCCTCTCGGAACCGTAAGCATGAACAACCTAGCCCTTCCAGCCCAATCTTTTCCCTTATTTGTCTTGAACCACCTGATAACCTCATCATACAGGTAGTCGCTTTGAATGACCGTGAATGTGCCTCTTGCCACCTCTTCCAACACCATAGCACTCTTGGTGTCTGGATATAACAACCCTCTAACATATACATTCGTGTCAAGGTAGGCCCTCAGCATATTCTCCCCACAACTCCCTTCTGATCTCCTTTATATCTGCGAGTATCTTCCGCCCTTCTTTCTCACTTGGAACCCCCCTCTCTCCAAGTTTCTCGTGAAACTCCTTGAGCATCATGTCGCATATCGTCTTCTTCACCGCATACCTAACGAATTCACTCTTGCTCTTGAACTCGCCCTCTTTGACGAAGTGTTCGATCATAGCCGAATCTTTTGGAGGGAGTCTTATAGATGTGATCCCTGCATTCATGCTTTAACCTCCCATATATATTTTATAGAGGCAATAGCACTCTATGTAATACAATATGACTACATAGTACAAAAAATTTTCGTGTGAGATCTATTCAAAAACCCTTACGACTTGCCCTATTCCTTTGCTCTTTCCTTCTCGGAAGATGAACTTCTGCCCCCCGTAGACGTAGTATGGATGGAACTTGAACCTCATGGTTACACGTCCACTATCTCCAGCCATCATGTAATCGCGATCCAATTGCTCGAAGACCACCGCTTCAGCTATGGTCTCCAAATGCACCACCGGCTCATAGCCTTTTTTGATCCTAGTCGAGTGATTCAGGATGAGAACTTCTGCCTCAAACTCTCTTATCGCCTTAGGATTTCCCTTGCATAGAACCATTCCTCGCCTTACATCCTTTGGTGAGACTCCCTTGAGAGCTATCCCAACGATATCGCCCGCACTGGCTTGATCAGTCCTATAATAATGCATTTCAATGGACTGAGCTCTTACGGATATGAAGCCTCCATCAGCCATAGGACCTAATTGTAGCACATCGCCTGCCCTAACCTCTCCTTGCTTGATGGAACCGCTTACCACAATTCCGGCTCCTGCTATCTGATATATCTTATCTATGTACAGCTGGAACGGTTTTTTACTCTCAAGATTCCGTTTTGGCAGTCGGAACAACAGCTTATCAAGCAGATCCAAACCAGTTCGTGTGACCGCTGACGTGCGTAGGATTGGAACGATCACCCCTTCGCTGAGCTTATTTGAGATCATATGCAGATCAGATGTTGACTTCACGCGCAATGGTATCTTGCCCACAATTCTTAGCACATCTGATATTTGCTTTTCCACTTCTGCGATTCGCCCCTCATCGACCTTATCGATCTTTGTTATGGCGATGATCGTGGGCAGATCCATGGCAAGCAATATACCAAGATGTTCCTTCGTCACATGAGTGACGCCATCGTCTGTTGCGACCACTAAGAGACCATAGTCCAGCTTCTGACCGACTATGCCCCTTATCGTTGTGCGCAGCCAAGGTTCATGCCCAACGGTATCAACAAAAGAAACCAATTTCTCAGCAGATTCAACGATGGATGCCTTTTCCTTCTTGCTCAATGGGTTTTTCAGGTGAACCGTCTTGCCCGATCTGAAGCCGTACACCCCATAGGATAGATCAGCGGATAATCCACGCTCGATCTCATGTGGCTGGACATCCAAAAATATACAAGTCTTGCCAGAGCCGTCGTCGCACATGCCTGTAATCAAGGATCCGATCAGCGTGCTCTTTCCATGATCCACGTGTCCTGCACTCCCAACTAGAATGTGCTCCTTCATAACAGCTCGGTTTTTTATCGTAGCTAGACCGACATATCCATCGCTCACCACATATTCTTTACAATCGACGATCTCAGCGCCAACTTCGATGGCAATGCAATTCAAAACAGACAACGTCTCCTCGAACATCTTGCGTGAGATTCCCCTGAACGATCCTCCATCGGTCACCCCGATCACGTATACAGCCGTACCATCCCCCATGATCATCCTGTGTTTCATCTGGCAAGCTAAACTTTGCCTTCGATCATCTCTGAGATGCACATCCTCCAGCAGAAATTCCTTGAACTCGATGTTCTCTCTCTCCCCATTATCGACTATGGTTGTTATGTTCATCGTATCATACATCTAATTTCTGCTTAAAATACTTGTGCATCCACCACCACATGCCAAACACCTGGCGAGTATTTCTTTATCTTGTTCCGCCCGAGGATCCTCACAGATCTACCCAATTTTGTAGCAGATCTTACAACCCTTCTAATCGGACGGTCAAAAACGAGTCTCTCGGGAGTGGTCTCATGATAGTGGAGAATTCCGCTTGGTTTTAACGCATTGATTCCCTGCTTTAGATGGTGAAACGCTTCAAAACTGCCCATGATCACCCTGTCTGCTACACCAACTGGTGTCACAGAGGAGCAATCTCCATGTATCGGTTGGACTATGCCCCCCACATCATTAAGCTCGATATTCTCGGACAAATAGTTGTACGCGAGAGGATTGATCTCGATTGCAATGACCTTTTTTGGACGAGAATGGACGGCCATTGGAATTGAGAAGTACCCGATCCCAGCAAACATGTCCACAACGATTCCTTGACCAAGCTTGCTCATCCTCCTTCTTTCTTCCAGATTCCCTGGGGAGAACATTATTTTGGAGGCATCCAATTTGAACAAGCAGCCGTTTTCCCTATGGATGGTCTCTGTGCCATCACCTGCTATTGTTTCAACGTCTGGCTCCCTAAATCGACCGATCACGCCCTTCATCATCAACGCAGTCTTGCACCTGGGATGTAGCTTAAGGAGCACCTCTCCGATCTCGTGTTTTCTGTTTTGCAATTGAGCAGGAATGTTTACGATTATGATGTCGCCAAGGATCTGCCATCCTTTGGGTAGCAGTTCTAACTCATCTCCACATAGTACACCAGCGAAAAGTTGGGTGAGCGTGATGTTGGCATTGCGCATGATAGGATGATCTTGCTCGATCGTATCATATTCAGTGGTGTCGGTGATCGGTAGTTCAATGAACTCTCCATCTCGGATGATCTTTCTGGATGAATCGAAGATGTTCAGCTCCAATAATTTTTTTCGAACTGATTCCGCCCTTTCCTTTGGAACTCGTACGGCTTTCATACTCTTGAAAATTTCTCGCAATCGTTACTTTCGCAGTCTAATTTGCATGCCAACGCCTTCTTCTTTGACCTCACAATCTGTAAAGTTGGTTTTGTCAAGCAGCTTGGAGATCTCACTTGATGTATAGCTCTCCTTGACAGAGTGTTTGACCCCCAAACGCATGATCCAAGAATCGATTCCCTTTACTATTTCATCGATTTCCTCTTTTGAAGAGTCCCGGCGCAGATCGCCTATCAACGCCTCTCCCCCGTCCTTTAAAACCCTATAGATCTCGTTGAAAACCTTAATCGGTTGGTTCCAATGGTGAAGTGAGCCTGAACTAACGATGAAGTCAAATGACGAATCCTCAAACGGCATTTCTGCAGCATCTCCAAGCTTAAAACTAACTTGCTCTGCGACCCCTTCTTCTCTTGCATTCTCGCTGGCTATTTCTACCATCGTTTCAGAGAGATCGAGCCCAATCACTTTGATCTTGGGCGCAAGTTTGGCTATTTCGATCGGAATGATTCCAGGTCCGGTACCCACATCAAGAATTGTTCCAGCTTTTATTTGACCAGCAACATCTTTCGCTATTTGTTCGTATATGATTCGCATATTCTCCTTAGCAAACTTCGCATACCTGACAGCAAAGAATCCTTCAATAGCCTCTCCTGTACTGAGCCCTCTAACGATACGTTTTATAGCAGTCATCATATCCATACTGTCCTAGCTCTTTTTCGTCGTTTACATGAGAGTAAAAAGGGTTTATATAATTGGCGACTCCTATTATCAGGCGTGTGGGGAAATGTGATGAAAATTAAAATTTTGTGCATCTTGCTCGTTGTGGTGCTTCTCATGCCAGCGATAGGAGCAGCTGACAATCCAACGGTCGTGATCACGGACTATCAAGTCTCTCCCTGTGGTGTTGATGCCTGGTGACGTTGGCACGATCACGATAACGATAAAGAATACAGCAACGAAGGCAACCCAGACAGATACGGCCACATATACATCTGGAGGGACCACCACTACAACGACCACTACCACAGACATAAACGCAGATATTGAGAGCGTATACTTGTATGGAAGAGAGATCGAAGTGATCAGTGGAAACTACAGATACCCTGGGGAACTTGGAACAGGTCAAAGCATGACGATCACATTTGCGATAAAAGCTCCAACTAAGGATGGCATATATTTCCCAGAGGTCTGGATAGATGTTCTGGGCGGGAGAAGTGTCAAATACCCGATTCCCATAAAAGTCGATAGTTCCAGCGTGGCTATTTTAGCCTCAGATGTTCCTTCATCGATCCCGATAGGGGATTTGAGCGAGATCGAGCTGAGCATCGCAAACCGAAGGCCCAACTCGATCAACGCTACAAGTATAGCTCCAAGTGCAGAAGGAATTGAATTTACCCCAACTGAAATTTTCTTGGGTGCGATGAAGCCTGATGAAATGTCAACCGTGAAGTTCACCTTGGATCCCATCTCTATAGGTCGAAAAGACATTTCTTTCGAGCTGACTTACAAGAACGGTGACAACATACACTCTGAAAGTCTGACCTGTTCTATAGATGTGGCAGACAGTCCTGGAGTGAGACTGATACTGGTTGAAACTCCGACGTCGGTCTATAAAGGTCAAATTGCAAGGATCAGCCTAGATGTTGCAAATGCGAAGTTAAGCGAGATCACTGGTGTCAGCGTGATTCCAGTCACAGAAGTCGTGCTTGCCCCCATCAGAGGCATTCATAGGCACGATGGAGCCTGATGATATGTTTTCAGCCAACTTTGACGTTGATACGACGGATCTATCGCTCGGAAAACATGATATCGACTTCAAAGTGGCATACAAAGATGGTGAAAGATTCTATGAGACCGCCGTGTATACTGTGTCCTTCAACGTGGTCGAAGCTCCTACGACGGAGCTACCGCCGATACCTCTGCTGATATCCATATTGGTCGTCGTTGCAATAGTCACAGGATATTGCGTGTATCGACGTAAGCGGAGTAAGACGCAATGATCCGTACCATAAACTTGGTAAAGACATACAAAATGGGAGAGATCGAGGTACCTGCCCTAAGGGGAGTTGATCTAGAAATAAACAAGGGGGACTTTGTAGCCATAGAAGGACCCTCTGGCTCTGGAAAGTCCACCTTACTAAACATGATCAGCTGCCTGGACAAGCCCACGAGCGGTACGGTATTCATCGATGGTGTAGATATCTCATTGTTGACCGATAATGAGCTTGCAGAGATACGCAGGGATAAAATAGGCTTTGTATTCCAGCAATTTAACCTCATTCACACGCTAAATGCATTGGAGAACGTTGGTCTACCGCTCTTCTTTGCAGGTGTAGGGCGAGAGACGAGGATGAAGCGAGCAAAGGAATTGCTCGCCAATGTGGGGCTTGAACACCGCATGCACCATAAACCCTCGGAACTGAGTGGAGGGGAGCAGCAGCGGGTGGCTATTGCACGCGCGCTCGCCAATAATCCGGGGATCATCATCGCCGACGAGCCGACGGGGAACGTTGATAGTGCAACGGGGCATGCAATAATGGACATTTTAGAGGGGCTGAACAAAGAAGGGCGAACGATCATTGTGGTGACACACAATGTCGAGATTGCAGCCCGTGCAGGGAGAAGAAAGAGGATGCGAAATGGGAGAGTGCTTGATTGAGCAATGTGGGAAGAATTTCTTATTTCATATCGGAGCATAAAGGAGAGAAGGGTTCGTTCAATACTCACCATGCTGGGCATTGCAGTGGGTATAGCGGCTATTGTTGCATTGATTAGCGTTGGCTATGGTATGGAAGAGGGTATAACCGGGCAGTTAATCGAGATGGGCGATACGATAATGGTTATGCCAGGGGAATTCATCCCTGGAAGGGGCTATGTGGCACTCGGGGGGTTTAATGAGAGGGATTTGAGGGATGTAGAGAGGATAAATGGCGTAAAAGATGTTGCGGCAATGATAAGCGGGATGGGAGAGGTGGAATATAGAGGTGAAAAGAGGATAGTGGAAATCGTCGGCATTGAGCCCAGGGATACGAGTAAAATATTTGGGGAAATAGTGAAAACCGAAGAAGGGAGAAATTTGAGGGAAGGCGACCATAAGACATGCACAATTGGGCATAACATCGCGAAGGAGTATTTTGAGGAAGAAATTAAAATCAATGACAGGCTAAAATTGGATGGAGGAAAATTCAGAGTTACCGGGATATTGGAGAAACAAGGAGGATTCAGGTCTGAGATAGATTCAGAGATATTTTTTACGAGAGAAGATGCGGCGGATATCCCCGATAAAGATGAGTTTTCTATTATTTTTGTAAGGGTGAGGGACATAAAGGAAGCGGATGAGATAGAGAGGAGAATAGATGAGAATCATAAATTGGATGATTTCACACAGGCGATGACGATGGGCAGTTTTATAAAACAATTAGAAACCGTATTTAGGATAATAACGGCGGTTTTAGTAGCTATCGCTTCTATATCGCTTATCGTTGCATCTATGGGTATAATGAACACGATGCTGATGTCAGTGATGGAGAGGACGCATGAGATAGGAATCATGAAGGCGATTG
>JASEEV010000002.1:61146-110301 GCA_030019435.1 Methanocellales archaeon
GATGCTGATGTCAGTGATGGAGAGGACGCATGAGATAGGAATCATGAAGGCGATTGGCGCTACCAATGCAAACATCATGTCTCTGTTCTTGGTGGAGGCAGGGATGATCAGTCTGGTCGGCGGAGTATTAGGATGTATATTGGGAGGCATCTGTGCCAAGGTGATAAGCATGGGTGCTAGCATGTATATCGGAATGGACATGCCCGCCATCGTAACTCCAGAGGTCGCGATCGGGGGGATGATCATCGCGATCTTGGTAGGGGTCATATCGGGTTTGTACCCAGCCAGAAGAGCAGCAAAAATGAGTCCTGTCGAGGCTGTTAGATATGAATGATATAGACGAATATACCGAGTTGATCGATCAGAGGTTAAGATCTTACTATGAAGCGATCTCAAAAGAGGCGAGAACCTATCATCCTTTCATCGGAGATGTCTCCGCTCAAGTAGGAGAATTTTTGCTCAGAAGAGGGAAGAGAATAGCATCATGTAGCACTTTGCTGACCTACAAGGGATATACCGGCAAGATAGATGATATACTCGATGTTTGTGTGGGCATCGAGCTGTATCGCCATGGCATCCTGATCCATGATGATTTGGTGGACAGAGACAAGCAAAGGAGAGGTGGGAAAGCATTTCATCGACTCTTTGCACATGATGACAGATTTGGTGAAAGTCTGGCTGTCTTCTATGGCAACATCCTTTTCAGCCAAGCCCTGAAGACGTTATTCGAGTCCAATTTTGATGTAAAATGCATTGGTAAAGTGATCGAGCTCTTTCTAGACGATTATAAGGCGGTCAACGAAAGTCAGACGCTTGACCTGCTTTTTGAATACAAGGAGCCCACTGTGGAGGAATGGTATGTCATGGCATCGAAAAGAGCTGCATCGCTGTTCAGGGTTTGCATGTTAACAGGCGCCATCTTAGGGGGGGCACCTGCACAAGATCTTCAGATATTGGAGGAGGCAGCTATGCACGTTGGCTATTCATTTGATATACAAGATGACGTCATCGGCACCTTCGCGTCAGAGGAGCAGTATGGAAGATCCACAGATGGGGACATTCTCCTGGGAAAGAAGCCATTGCACGTGATCTATGCCTATCAACTGGCAAATGGAAAGGAGCAAGATGAGCTGAGAAGTATCATCAGAGCTGAGAAAGTAGGGGCAGAGGAGATAGACAGGACAAGGGAGATAATAAAAGGATGCGGGGCTCTGGCTAAGGCAAAAGAGACATCGAGAGATCATGCTAGGAAAGCCATTGAGCTGATAAACAAGACGTCCATGAGCGACGAATCTAAAAACTTTTTCAAAGATTTCATAAACTTCGTGGCAGAGAGCTTGGATTGGTACAAATGAGATCGATCTATATACCTCCATCAAAAGTTATAAGGGCAATGAGAGCCAAGTGTAAGAAGGGATGGATAAGTGATGTTTTATAGATGCAGGGTGTGCGGATATGCACATAACATGCGTGCAACCCCATTGCATTGTACAATTTGCGGGAACGAAGAATCACTATTCATGAGTAGGGGCGATACATGATGAACTTCCCAGAAAGAAGAGATGAATTGGCCCATGGGAGCGAAAATGCCCAGATAGGCGCCTCGTTAATCATAGCAATAGGAATCTTAATTGAGCTCTTTGGGGCTGGAGCACTGCTCGGAGTGCTCGGGGCAGCAGCCAAAAACGCATCCTCCCTGATACTATTCTGGGGGATGTTCGTTTGCTTGGTTGGAGTGATCGCACGTATATATTCACGCTATGGTGGTAGTAGAGATCATGGGATGTGACATCAGTTTTCTGGCAGGACAAACATCCCCTTGCGAGTTTTGACGACCGATATCTCAGCTCCACTTTCTGCCTTCAAAAATGCTGGTCGTGGGAGGGTTCTTGGCTCATATGAATCTGGATCGAGCACTTGGATCTCATCATCTTGCACCATCGTCAAGACAGTAGTCTGGGCATCACTTCGATGGCACAACAGCTCCGCACCTCCCAGATCGTCCACGTCTGAGGTAAATTGTGCACCCGTCTTTAAGTTCCTCCCAACAACCCTTTTCCCCATCCTCGCAATATCGATGACATGATCTCCGAGGGAAATGATGTCGCCAACCAGGAATTGGGGTAGTCGAACGGCAAATGATACTCGATAGAACTCTCTTCCGTCTCTTCGCCCAGCCAATTTTGCTGCCTCGGAAAGCTTACCACCAAATTCCTCTGTGATCGCCTTAGATATCTGCTTGCCAGCGTGGATGGGCGCAACATATATGTCGATGCCCTCCTTCAACTCTCGTATATCCAAGATGAAAGCCATCCTATCACTTTTTTGATTGATGATAGCAGCTGCGATCTCTTTGCACCTTGATCTTTCCTCTGATGTGGGAAATCGATTTTCCGCCCTGACCTGAACTATGCCCTCATAATATCCTCCAGCAATCCGCCTACATCTATCGCACGATTCCCTCTCAATCCGAACGTCCACATCAACATCTTTGGATGCAGCCATGCCCTTTACCACAGCATCCACATGAACATGTACCCTCATGATCTCACCCAATGTTTCGGGCTCGAACGCAACATGGACGTCCTCAGCTGCTGGATTGATGTTCAGCTGAGATCTCACGGTCGATATTGCTAGACCATGGGGATCACATTCAACCCACTTCCTGTCCTGAAAAAACGATCCGCATGTCGTGCAGATCTTCGCTCCCAAGATGGAAGAACATTTCACCAGATCAAACCGCTCCAAGAAACATTGTGCGCAGAGCCCTCCTTCTGATCTTCGACCGCAATTTGGGCAGAAAAGAGATGATGTCATTATTGCATCCGCACCATTTGAGCGTGTGGCACTCCACCTATGGTGATCACGTTGTCTTGATCGATAACTCCGCTTTTAATCGCACAGGCTACCGCCCTTTCTCCTAGTAGATTAGCGATGGTGGCTTTTTGGAGTGCCTCTATCACTTCCGCATCAGTAGCAGACTTGCCCTTATAGAATTCCTTTGACACATGAATCCTCAGCTCACCCTCACTGAACGTTTTTCCTATGAGCTCTCGGTCGCATGCTGCAACCATGATCTCTGATCCCATGTTATGGATTTTGAGATACATCATGCTAGTCTAATAAATCCTGGCTTAGGCTCGAAAACATCACCCTGTTGCTTTAACTTGGCTAGCAATTCCTCTGCTTTACTCCTCTCAATCCCACTCTCCTCTGCCTTATCATAGACATCTTCTTTTGGAGGAGCACCCCCATGCTCCTTCTCTAGTTCTCGTATTATATCCCTAAGCACCTTGATCTTATCTCGCTGACTTTTAGTGATGCCAACAGCTATGACGTCTACATCAAGCAACCCTGTCTCGCGATCGATGCCAACTTGTCTGAGGCAGGACTCGGTGATGCGTATGACCCGATCTGCGTCTTCTTCGAAGACCTTATCACTCAGTCTTATTCTTGCAGAAGCCTCCGCCAATCGCACTAACGCCTCCAATGAGCGTGCTGTCACTGGAACCGGTGCATTCTCCCCCCCTTGTTTTCGCATCCCAAGATAGAAGTCCATCAGTCTCTTCATAGCTTCATCGCTCATTATCGGGTATATTCGCTTGGCATAGGCGATGTATTTGCGCAGTAGTTCTGGTTCGATCGCTGGTCGGACCGTCTTCATGGCAGATTCTACATCTTCTTTCGTTATTTTTCCAGAGGGAAAGTACTTGGCATGTGCCGATAACTCTCCAGCGTAGTGTGCTCTTAAGATGTGCTCCGCAACCTTCGCATCTAATTCTACGTTTGGCTCATCTACGATCGGAAAAATCAGATCGAATCTAGATAAAAGCGTAGGAGGCATATTGATCTGGTTTGCTATTGGTTCGTATTTATCAAATCTACCGTATTTTGGGTTTGCGGCGCCGAGCAACGCGCACCTTGACCGTAATGATGCCACAACGCCTGCTTTGGCTATGCTGATCGTCTGCTGTTCCATCGCCTCGTGCAACGCACTCCGGTCCTCGGTCCTCATCTTGTCTATTTCGTCGACGGCGGCAATTCCCTTGTCTGCTAGCACAAGTGCACCTGCTTCGAGAGTCCATCTACCTTCGCCGAACTCATCTTTTACTGCGGTAGCCGTCAAGCCAGCTGCGCTCGTACCTTTCCCGCTGGTATAGATCCCCCTTGGCGCCAACTTAGCCACGTATCTGAGCAATTGCGATTTAGCTGTCCCAGGATCTCCTACGAGCAGCAGATGAATGTCTCCCCTTATGCGAGTGCCGTCCGGCAACGATTTCGGGATGCCAGAAAATAACTGAAGCACCATCGCTTCCTTGATGTCCTCATAGCCAAATATGGATGATGCGATCGAGTTGACCACGGTTTCATAGATGTCTGGATCTTCCGACAACTTCAGAATGGCTTTTTCATCCTCTCTGGAGATTTCCAGAGTCTCAAACTCTTGCTCTATCATCTCAATGGAGATGCACTCTAAATAGACGTCAAAAAACGTGCTCTTGCCTGTTGGAAAGGTTCGCTGGTATGAATGAAGGACGCCAGTCACGACCACCCTGTCTCCAGGAACTACTTGCCCAGTCAGGTCATCCTCTACGTTCACATCTATTGTCTGTGGTTGTGCCCCTCCTCTCAACTCCTCTGGCGATTCTTGGATCTGCAGTTTTTGTGCATCTATGAAAGAGGACTCGTTGAATACGAGTTTGAATGGACCTTTTCTCTTGCAGTCATCGCATTCGTACGGTTCTTTAAATTTACCTCCACTTTGTGGGACAAGGGTCACATGGTCACAGCGCATGCACTGAAATGCAGCTTCCGTCACTTTGGGACGCACAGTGGTGGCTTTACGCACGAGACCCTCTATCGCGATCAATTTTGAGATATGATCGCTTCTCAGATCGCGAATGTATATCCTTTCTGGAGCCTTAGTTATTCTCACATGTACATTATCGAGCGATACATCGATGGGAAGATCGATAGTTCGTAAAGCCTCTTCTGCAACTTGCAACACATCATGAGGTCTCTCTAATAAGGAATCCGCCAAATCGACATCATATCTCTCGATATCTGGGAACTCGACGACCAAGCTACGTTCATCTGGGTAGGAGTTCGCTAACTGAAGGATCTGCTGCTTGTAATATTGCTTGAAGAATTCCTCCCATTTCGAAACTGGCATACTGAATTATATGACTCAAAAGCATAAGAAGTTTGCTTTGGTCATAGCAAACCAAGCCCTCTCAGCTCTTTGGCGATCTTTTCCACCGCGACCTCGGCATCTGCTGGTTTCTTTCCACCCGTGACGACCAACTTGCCAGACCCAAATAGCAATACGACCACCTTGGGCTCTGATAGTCTGTACACCAACCCAGGAAACTGCTCTGGCTCATATTCGATGTTCTCCAAGCCGAGTCCGATGGCTATCGCGTTCAAGTTAAGCTCTGATCCCAGATCGGCAGACGCAACGATGTTCTGTACGGTGACCTGGGGTTTTTCGATGACGTCAATGCCAATCTCCCTCATCTTTCTAAAGACTTTTTGCAAACTTTTCTCGACATCCTCGATGCTTTTGGCTCCGGTGCAGACGATCTTTCCAGACCGAAAAATCAGCGCAGCTGCCTTAGGATTTTTAGTTCGATATACTAAGCCAGGGAATTGCTCTGGATCATAATTGGCACCCTCTAACACAAGCGCGACCGACCTAAGGTTTATTTCTTGCCCTATCGCCGTAGATGCCACAACGTTTTCTATTTTAATTAATTTCGCCAATTACAACACCCCACGTATATAGTTGAAAGGAGTTTATAAAAGTTGGTCATTTTTCCACAACTGTGCATCGATCACGTAACTCCTCCCCCTCCTTCTGATCTGCGGAAAGCGCATGATCTCTTCTACTGTAAATCCAACCCCCTCTGCTAGATATCGTTTTTTAAGATCGATCCATTTGATGATGTATGCTCTCCTTGGCTTGCCTTTCCCGTGCTTAAGTTCAACAGCTAAGAGTCCTTTTCTACCGGATCTACGGAGAAAATTGTCTATGCGCTCGATTTGATCGATGCCAAAATGTTGAGTGAAATAGAGTGCCCCTGTCTTGGTGGACACGCTTTTGCACTCGATGCCAAGATAATAATCCTCATGCGAGGAATCAACGAGCACATCAAGTATTTGCGAGGAAAATCTATGCTGTTTGATCCGATATGCGATGCCATCGATCTGGTTTTGCTCAAAAAATTTGTTGAACGACCTCACGATCTCACGTTCAAATTCGGTCATTTATTTTTACCCAACAAGTGATATATCCGTTCGTAATAAAATACCTAATTGGTGGAAATTTGATCAGAGTCTGCGATCTAGGGTTATATCTATCGTGCCCGCGCCAAATCTATTTCACTTCTAGAGGACACGAGTTAAAGATGGACACGGTTGAATATGTAGAGCACTTATTACTCAGAGGACTTGCATTCCAGTTTCCCACGTTAATCAAAGAGGAACGCCTGCGCGAATTAGAAGCGTGCCTAGATAAAATTGCAGATGAACGTACGCAGCCCAAGGAAAAAATCGATGAAGCAAAATCAAGAATTGATATCGATGAGATTGCTACAGGTCTATCAAAAGCCTTAGACGATATGGGTAAAGGGTGTTTGCTCGAGAAAATTATGCCATGGAGGGTTGAGTACCACATGTGCTCAAAGCACCTTGGAATGGTTGGACGTCCGGATAAGTTGATCCTGATCGATGGGGAGATCATTCCCTCGATCATCAAAACTGGTGATAAACCTGGATACGGTATCTGGAAAGACGACAGACTACAGCTAACTGCATATGCGATTTTGGTCGAAGAAGAATTTGAAGTTAGCGTGAAACATGGTTTTGTAGAATATGCCCGATATGGGGAGTTTCGCGAGACCAAAATCAAACGTGGTGACCGGAGAAGGGTCTTGCGGATCCTAGCAAGGGTGAAGAAAATAATGGATGGCGCACTCCCAGATAAGTCGAGCAGAGCGCCTTGTGACCATTGTGGATTCATTGATATGTGCAAGACGAGAAAGTCATTGCTTTCCAAATTTTTTGGTGATTAGCATGACGCAGATTGAGGATGCTAAATCAGGCAAGATCACAAGAGAGATGGCATGTGTTGCTCTCGATGAGAGAATCGCACCGGAGATCCTACGCAAGCGCATAGCTAGTGGTGAGATCGTGATCGTGACACGTCGTAAATGCAAGCCATTGGGGATAGGCAAAGGACTGCGAACGAAGGTCAATGTAAATCTAGGCACCTCCTCTGTTGTAGTCGATCCTGATGCTGAGATCAGGAAGGCTATGATTGCTGTTGAGCACGGAGCGGACACCATATCCGATCTATCAATGGGTAGCGATATAGACGAGATTAGGAGGGCGATCTCCTATGCAGTCTCCGTCCCATTGACGACCGTGCCGATTTACCAGACCACTGCTGAGAAGGGCTCATTTCATAAAATAGACCAAGACGATCTCATCAGGATCATACAAAAGCAAGTTCAAGAAGGCGTGAGTTCAGTAGTCATCCATGCAGGTTTCACCTTGGACACGCTTACCTCATTGAAAAAAGCATCTCGTACCATGGGAATGGTATCAAAAGGTGGATCGTTTACGGCGGCATGGATGATTGCGCACAAAAAGGAGAATCCTTTTTTGGAGCGATATGATGAGATCCTAGAAATGCTCCGGAGAAGAGATGTCGTTCTTTCGTTGGGTAATGCCATGCGAAGTGGATGCGTTCATGACTTGAGCGATAAGCCACAGCTATCAGAGATCCAGAGGAATGCAGAACTAGCAAGACGTGCCAATGATGTTGGCGTGCAGACGATCATCGAAGGCATGGGAGGTCATGTTCCTGTAAAAGAGATCGTTGCATATGTTAAATATCACAAGAAGATCGCTGGCAACAGACCGCTCTTTGTTTCTGGACCATTGCCAACGGACATCGCAGTGGGCTACGATCATATAGCTGCCTGTGTTGGTGCCAGCATAGCTAGTGGAGCCGGTGCGGACTATCTTTGCGCCATAACTCCGTCTGAGCATCTTGCTCTTCCCAACATAGATCACATTAGGGAGGGCACAATCGCTTTTCGCATTGCCGCTCATATAGGAGACTCGATGAAATATGGTCTCTCTGATCGAGATCTCAACTTGGCTAGAATGCGACGTCACCGCGATTGGGAGGGGCAGTTCAAATTTGCACTCGAGGGAGAAAAGGCAAGACAAATTCATTCATCTGGGGACACATGCACGATGTGCGGAGATTTTTGTGCCCTAAAGATCATGGAGCAGTACCTCGGTCATTGAGCACCAAGAAACATTACTTGTTATATTATATAACTAGGAACCGTCCTGCCTGCGCTCAAATTTGTCAGATTGGAAAAAATTTTAAATTAAGTCGGCGTAGAAATGGCATAGTATTAGGCTCGACTGTCGGGAATGTATTTAAAGACCGCTAATCCTCTTTGAGAGAGCTGTGCTTAACTCCTGATGCTTTATTTATATAGTCTTATACGATACCTTCTATGCTTATCCATTGCATAAAGTATCATAGCTATACCTATTACTCCTCCATTAAATAGAACTAAGAATCTGATAGGTTAAATGTTTCAAAACTTACAAAAAACGCGCCAGCGAATATTATTATGAATATGCCAGCGACAAGGAGACCAAGAAAAACTACAAAATTTATTAGATAATCTACGAACGACATAATTTTATTTTTTCTCCTTCGACATCTCTTCTCTAAAAATCTCACAACCAAAGAAGTCTCCTTCACAATACTTGGTAACTCTTATTTCAGGTATGGCTGTTCCCAGAATCATGCATTTCCGCTCTCCTTTCGCGAAAAAGCCTCCTCCCTCGATTTTTAAAAAAGAACACCTTGCCACGTTTCTAACCTCTCTCCAACAATATATCTTCTAGCTTATATCAAACTTTTGGTTTGAGTAGACTCTATGGGGCTTCTTGAGAGCGTGAGAACCAGAATTAATTAAAGTACTTCAGTATCATCATTAATTTATTATATCACCAAGTCCAACATAGACATCCTGAGGGAAAAGCATGGTATCTAAAATCCCCGGAGCGTATGGGAAGGTTTGTTTTGAATGCATACATTATCACGATAAGACATGTATGGGTTGCTTCGCGGAATTTGATAGACATCTTGAGATCAGTTGCATATTCTACAACTGCGTCAAGGATAAAAATGTACCACATTGTCTACGATGCCTAGAGTACCCATGCAAGCTGCACAAAAGCATATCTGGCTTGTATTCTCCGCTATATCGCCAGATGCTCAGGGAGGTCAAGTGAGATGGTCACGACGGCAGAGATGTTGAAGAAAGTTTTAGCTGATTTAGGAGTTGCGGTGGATGTGGAAGCCTCAGCGATCATTTCAAGAGACGGGCTGATCATGGCTTCTGACGTTCCCCCTGGGGTACATGCTGAGACCTTTGCGGCTATGAATGCGACGATGTTGGAAGCGGCGGAGATCGCAACTTCTCAACTGAAAAAGAGCGTTCCGGACACGCTTATCATAGAATATAAGGAAGGCAGACTGATAGCGATCAGTGCAGGTCCCAAAGCTCTCTTGGTCGTGATGACGGACCCCAAGACCAGACTTGGGCTGGTCTTGGTGAAGATGGGAGAGGCTGCTGAGAAGGTCAAGAGAATAGTGGAGGGATGAGCTCTGATAGTAATTCACACCCTTATCGTGGCGTCTTTAGCAGGCACAACGTACTTCATGTACAAGACTTTCAGCATGGACAAGGATCTTTTGCGAGCAACTTTGTTCAACAGACCTCATGCATTTCTGAACGCTGGCAAATGCCTCATGATAATGGTGGTATTGCTATTGCTTTCGAATTTGACGTATCTCCTCTTCTATCACCATCTTGCTTTACAAGAGATGGGAATGCTCATCACCGACCTAGCATGGCTGGTCCTCAGCATGGCAATACTGTTCATCTTCTATCGATTTTGGAAGGAAATTATGCATTGATGTCATCGGAAAACCTTTGACTTGAACCTGGAGCTGATGCGCTTAATTGCTTCGTCCTTGATATTCTCTTCGATGTCGTCGGATTTTGCCTCCGGCTTTTGTTCTTGCTGTATAGAAGACCGGATCTCTGATTCAAACTCCTTTTTAGCCCTGTTGAACTCACCAATGGCTTTCCCCATGTCTTTGGCGATTCCAGGAAGTTTGCTGCTACCAAATAGAAATGCCGCCACAGCTAGGATTATCAGCAATTCAGTCGTCCCTATCATCACCCCACCATTAAGAGTTCACAGTCTCCATCTATTTAAAACAGACGTCACGTCTTTTCAATGCATTCTTAGCAGTCTTCCATGAATGGCGCACAAAAGACGGCAACGAATCGTGCTCTTTGATCCAATCATCTAGAAAACACCTTGTGCGAATATCGGATGGATAGCCAGATCCGATATTTTTTCCCAAGAGATGCTCTAGTTCTTGCACAGTTTCATCCCGCCTTACTTTTGCCAAGATGGAAGCAGCGGAAACGATGGGGTATTTTATGTCCGCATTGTGCTCTGAGACGATCTTGATGCGTTTGCCATATCGGTCCTGCACGTTCTTTGCAAACCTCTCAACGTTCACATCAGCTGCATCCAAGAATGCTTTATCTGGTGTTAGCTGTTTGAGCACCCTCACGTAGCTTTCTACGATGATTTCGTTCATAGTCATCCTTTTACGAAGAGCATCGATTTCTCTAGGAGAGATCTCTAAGATATGACAAATTCCAACTTCTCTGATCTTGCTTGCTAAAAACCCTCGTTTCTTTGGTGAAATGGCTTTAGAATCCCTCACCCCCATTCTTTCCAACATTGGGAGCATGTCCTCTTGCACCATGACCCCTGCAACGATCATGGGTCCTATGACCGGTCCTTTGCCCGCCTCATCAACTCCAGCAATTTTCATGTCTTTCCTATGGTTATCTTTTTTAACTCGTCAACGTGTTCAGCGGTGGTGAGAGCCACAATCAGATCACCCACTTCTATCACAGTTCCACCCCTTGGAAAAATCAGGTGCCCATGCCTGATGATTGTGGTAAGGATACAGTCATCTGGTAGACCAAGGTCTTTTATTGATCTATTGATCGCAGGTGAATCTTCTGGTACGTGAAGCTCCACCAACTCTACATTGCCCTCTTTTAGGGTCAAAAGCGTTGTTAACTCTCCAGAGGTAACGGCGTTCTTTATGACCATCGATGCCGCTGTTACAGCACTGATCGCGACGTCGATTCCCAGCCCCTCGAAAACGGATTCATTTTTTGGTTCATTGACCCTCGCTACAGTCCGGGGAACGTCAAAGTTCTTTTTAGCCATTTGACAAGAGACGAGATTCACCTTGTCCTCTCCGGTGACAGCGACAAATACATCTGCTTTTCTCACACCAGCATCCTCTAGATATTTTGCATCCGTTCCGTCACCATGGATGATCAAAATGTCGAGTTTTTCAGCTAAGCTCTGGCAAACATTTCTGTCGGATTCGATCAGTGCAACCTCTTCCCCTTCTTTTGAAAGTGTGCTGGCGAGAAAACTGCCGATTCGTCCTCCGCCGACTATCACGATATACATATTCACAGCCTCCGTTCAAATGGGATCGCCATCAATATTAAGATTGCCCATAACTCCAGACGACCGAGGATCATGCCGATGATCTCCATGATCTTGCACGATACTGGCATATTTGGCACAGTTATTCCAATCGAGAGTCCGACGGTTCCTTGCGCTGAAGCATACTCAAACAAAGAATCCATAATGGGATATCCGTTTATCAAGAAGACCGCAACGCCCACTATATAGAGCAGAATATAGGCAAACACGAAAACTGATAGTTCCATAAACAGATCAGAGGTGATCGTCTCCTTCTCACCCACATGCCATACCGTCCTCCCGATAACAGCGCTCTCTGGCAACAACCTTTTCTTGATCTCCCAAAAAATCGATTTTACCATGACGCCAACCCTATACCGCTTCAAACCTCCTGCCGTGGATCCGGTGCTTCCACCCAGGACCATCAATATCACAAATGAGAACAATGCTATGTGCCCAAACCGGCTCATGGTTTGCGCAGAGGTGGTCATGTAACCAGTGGTTGTGAGGGCAGAAATTACGCAAAACAGCGCATGCCTGAGCCCAAGTAGTGGAAAGTGATAGAAACTGTGAACCAGAGCGTATGTTACGATGGGCAAGAATATGATGATGGCTATATACGTGACCTTGAGTTCGATGTCCTTTACGACTTTACTTAGCTTGCCCGAAAGAAGGAGGTAATGTAATGCAAAGCTCATGCTTCCAAGCAGCATCAGGACCATGGCAACGACCTCTATTTCCACACTTTGATATGCTCCTATGCTTCCAACTTGGGTGGAGAAACCCCCTGTAGACAAGGCGCCCATCGAATGATTGATCGAATCGAACAGCGGCATGCCAACAATGTAGAAGAGTATGGCTCCTATCACAAAGTATATGAGATATATCTTGACTATCAACCGAGTAGTGCTCCTAATGGCCGGTAGCAATCTCTCTGCCCTAGCCTCTGCCGAATAAATACGAGCCACTCCGCTTTTAGGGCCTATGATCGCCGTTAGCATGATGACCGCCAAGCCTGCACCTCCAACAAATTGCATGACGCTACGCCATAACAAAAATATGCGTGGACATGCAACTACATCAACCATCGTTAGCCCAGTCGTTGTCCATCCAGAAACGGCTTCAAAAAGACTGTCAAGCGGACCGAGAATTGCGCCAAGGATGAAAGGAATTGCACCGAATCCACACGCGATAGCCCAGGATATCCCGATGAGGATGAGTGCCTGGCGCCTCTCCAATGGCGCCTCTACTTTAAAAGCTTTCCAAAGCACCAATCCAGTGAACAATGCGATCAATCCTGGAATTGCAAAAGATGGGGCATATACGATCTCCTCTGGATACGCCACGATCAGAAGTAATGGTAGGAGTAATGCCCCGCCTGTACACATCAATAAAAACCCAGAATCACTTACTATTAAGCGGCTTTGTGGGTCCATCCTCTTCAACTCTCACTTAAAATGTTCCTGACATCCTCGGAGACGCCAGCCAGGTTTACCACGACGACCGTATCTCCCTCTTGGATTACCGTATCTTTAGAAGGAATCAACGTCTTTTTCTCTCTGATAATTGCCGCTATAGTGGATTCTTTTGGCAGATTTAGGTCTTTCAATGCCTTTCCGACAGCTGAACCTTTGACCCGTATTTCACTGATCTCAATATTTCCACCATCTACTGCTATGATTGTAACCAAACTTGGATGCATAACAGCATTCCTGAAATGAGCTGCTGCAATCGTCGTAGGACAGACGATGGCGTCGATGTTCAGATCCTTAAAGAGTTCCTCTCGCTTGGGATCGTTCACCCTGGCAATGACTCTGCGCACGTTAAATATTTGCCTTGCGATCTGACAAGCCATCAAATTCGTGTTGTCGTTCTCTGTCGTTGCGACGAAGACATCGGCTTTGGCTCCTCCCGCCTTTTCTAGAACGTCTTGATCGGTCCCATCCCCTTCGATGGTCGACCCATCAAAACTTGAGCCGAGCTCTTCGAATTTCGTCACGTCTTTGTCCACGACGACGACGTTATTTTCATTCGCTGACAATAATTGGGCAAGACGACTGCCGACCCTTCCACACCCAACTATTATTGCATACATAGCCAATTCACCTTAAGCATTTATAATAGGCATCTTAGATCCCAAAGGAGCTTTGGATTGCGCATGATCATCTCTTTCAACAACCCAAATGCCGTCATCTCCTCAAAGTTAATTCCTCTCAACGAGGAGGCTAGAGAGTCCCATTCAGCATCGCTCAGTTTTAAAAGCCTTTCTTTGGCCTTGTAGGATTTCTGGAGGGTTGCACCGATGGTTGAGCGCCAGCGCCTTTCATATTCCGCCAAGCGTTCAACGGACGCATCTCCTGATTTTATCGCCTTCGCTGCAACTTCACCGGCGATCTCTCCAGATTTCATCGCATGAACAATTCCTCCGCCCGTAAGAGGGTCTGCCATCCTGGCAGCATCACCCACGAGCATTAGTCCGTTTGTAGTAGTCTTGGTGGGGATGCCGACCGGCACTCCGCCCATGATCATTTCGATGATCTGCCCATCTGGATACCTTCTCTCTACGAAACGTTTTAGATATTCGATGGGATGCATCTCTGCTCTGCTCCCCAATATTCCAACGCCCACGTTTGCCTCTTTCTTGCCCTTTGGGAAAATCCATGCATATCCACCTGGTGCAAGTTGGTTACCGATATAGAACTCGCAATAGTCTGGATCAATGTCAACGTCGGTCATCAGAAATTGGGCACAGGTTTCGATGTCCTTTAGCCTAAGGGTCGTGTTGATGCCAGCCCATCTTCCCACTTTCGATTCGATGCCATCCGCACCAATCACGATGTCCGCCCTCATCGCAAACGAATCTCCCAGATGCTCGGCTTTGACGCCTCTGACGAAGCCGTTCTCTTTAATCAAACCGATTGCCCTTGTTTTTACCATTACTTCTGCACCAACTTTTGCCGCCTGCTTTGCAAGCTCTCGATCGAACATCTTTCGCTCGAGAACATAACCAACCTTTGCAATCTCTGACATCTCGATCTTTATGCCGCTGGGAGAGTATATCCTCGCCCCTTTGACATCTGCAGCAATCCAACGCTTATCTGGCTTTATGAATTGCTTTACTCCTTCTTTGCCCACCCCTTCTGCACATCTGACTGGATCGCCGATTTCTGCCCTCTTTTCCATCAAGAGTACGTCTAAATCGTGCTCAGCAGCAGTCTTTGCTGCTATGGATCCTGCTGGACCAGCACCTACAACAATGAGATCATACCCGTCTCTCATTTTGCCTCCATTTACAAGGAGAAACTACGTTTCTCCCTTGACCTTCGAGGGACTTCGTCCCCTCGACCCCTAGGGGTTTCGAAAAACCACAGATCAAAGATCTGTGGGTGCTCACATTTCGGAGAAATGTGAGTGTTCGCATTCCCTTCGGGGAATGGAACAGCTCGCATTTCTTCAAAATGGAGCAGGACAGAAACCTTTAGGTTTCTGGGCACAGGAAATCTTCGATTTCCGTGGGGTGAAGCCCCTTCGGAGTGCGCCAACCGGACATATCTTAGCACAAACGCCGCAATCATTGCATTCCTCGCTGATCTCAATCCATGCCTCGATCAGCTCTACTGCATCCATGGGACAGACGGCAACACAGGCGCCGCAGTACCCGCATTTGTGCTTATCGACGATCACGTCTCCGAGTACATCACGTCAATATTTAAGTTTTTTGAAGTATGAGCTAACGCTTGATCGCACCAATTATAGCAGCATCTAAACCTGGGAATCGCTCAATATATTCCATCCTTTCTCGTCTCAACTGGCTAACATAGGCATCTATTTGCTTCTGGGAATAAAATTTAGCTAGGTCAAATTTGGTCATATCTATTCCTTCCACGTTTTTAGGTACCTTGGTGCCAAAGTAAGGTTCATCTTCCCATTCTATGTCACCTCTGGCTATTCCCCTTATAATCGCAGCCATCTCTGGTATCTCCACTCTGGTCACCTTTTGTTTGACCACCTTGATGCCTTCCTCGCTTTCCTCTCTAATTTCTCCTACACCGCCCGTATTTATGAGATAGCACTGAATTTTGTCACCATGCCTTTTGAGGAACTCATAGAACATGTTACCCTCCTCCGCTTCATCGCCTATGATGAATGGATTGGTACCCACAACTCTGACAGATTCGCCTGCCCTGCGCGGGTCGCTGGCCGTTGTTTCTATGGACTCGCCAAGCGTGAATGCAGCAGCCGCCTGTTCATGCGTCAACTTCGATGCGATGGGCACGACGGTATCCCTCCTGGTGATGAACAAAATTATCATCCCGTCGAGTTCGTCGATGGGGGGCAAATCAATACTAGGACACACATGCTCATCGCCCAAATCCGCCCTCTGAATTACGCCCCTTCCATTGCCGGTGAGCGTTTCGTCCAAAAAGTAGACCTTTCCACGATGGTCAACCATAACGTTTTCAAAGACCGCATCTCTCTTCGTCGCAGCGTTGTGGATCAGCGGGTGGTTGAGTGGGTCAATATCGGTTTTGAGGAAAAATCCCTTTTCAGGACCAAGAGCTGAGCCGTCTGGCTGCAGAAACACGACATCATCCTGGACGATTTCCACACCTTCTCCTTCGTCATTCAATCCATGATCATGGCATGTGTGCGTTGTCTTGCCTGTGCCAGAGAGACCAAACAAGAGCGCACCATATCTTCTTATCTTACCAGTCTCATCCCTTGCCCGAAGTATCTTCGTCCCAGCATGAAGACCCAACATTCCTTTTTGCTTAGCATACCACATCGCCAGCCTGAGAAATGCTTTTTTAGCCTCGCCCAAATAATCCGTACCAAGAACATAAGTGACGCCTATCTCTGGAAAAACGAGAATTTGTCTATCCTTCTCGTGCCACTCCGGCACATAAATAAGGTAAAAGTCTGGACCTTTACCCTTCTTTGAATCAAAAAGCAACGTGCTCCACATGTAAGCGATGCGCGTACTATCCTCACGTTGAACCGAGAGGAACATTGTGCAGTTAGGAGTAAAATAAGGATTGGTGCACATCGTCCTCTTCACGCAGATTAACGGAGCCTTTCTCAGATATTCGTGCACCGATTCTATCGTCTTTGGGGTGTTCTTGATGATTTCCTTTTGCTTTTCGCTTGGGTTCGGGAGCATGACGTTGGGGCTACCAATGTACACAGTCAGGCCAGCGCTCCTATTTCTTATCGTGGACATGAAAACATAATTTCCAAACTCAGTCCGTATGCCGTTTCGCTCCGCTGTTTGACGTAGCTCCTCTGGTGTAGGATGAGACACGTTAGGCTGATGCTCCATCTCTCTAACAAAACCTGCAACTTCCTTGATCATACGTTCCACGGTTGCCTGTTCCATGGTAACCATTTTTGTTGTCGATGTTCCCCTTTCGATACGCTATCACCTGCTATAAAAATATTCGCCTTCAGAAGTCAAACAAGGAACTCTGCGCCGCTATATGTTTTTGGCTCTCTTTCGGTAATTCCACTCGCCCATATTGTCCGCCTCCCCCAGGATGGAGAATTATCTGCCCATTTCTAAAAGCCATGATCGCATCACATATACATGGGTCGATCATATCTAGTTGTGTTATGTTGGCGTCGACCAAAACAGTTACTTCGCTGCCGAATTTGGCTATGAGAATATTCCACGCATCTCGCACCGCCTTGGTGCTCAAACCAGCATCGAGCGCCATGGCGATTATTTCTGCTAATGGAATCAATCTGAGATATGGCGGCCTATGCGGTGGATGCTTTGGCTTCTCGTAATCAGCCAGTTCATTCACCCTGTCGCGAACGCCTTTTTTGATTTTCCCTCCACATGTGCATCTCCATTTTCTGGTGAAGCACTCATGAAGCGTATAGTGTTTATAGCATCGTATGCATGCGCTCTCGTTATATTTCCCTTCCTCGGGCGGAATACCTATGTTCAATACCGCTCTTCTGCCCTCTTCACGCAAGATCGCTTTTCTCAGTTCCTCATATGAGATGGCATCCACCTTAAACCTGTTAAACTCCCTTGCGAGACGAATCGGCCACGGACTGTGGGCATCCGAATTGGTCAGAAATGTCAGATTGCTTAGCTCAGCTATTCTATCCGCATAGTCGGAGTCGGCACTCAGCCCCAACTCAATGAAAGATATGTGAGAGGTCATCGAACCATAGCAGTCCTTGATGCTGTCAAAATAAGCATACATCGCAGTCCATGGCGTGAATGCATGGCAAGGGCCGAACAACGCCCCCACTTCTTTTGCATACTCCGCGATTCGTTCTCCGCCCAAACGTATCTTAGGTCGTCCTTCTGAGGTGATATCGCTGGAGTACTTCGCAAATTTTTCGTGAAGCTCCTCAGCCTTGGAAATCGATGGTAAAATCAAAAGGTGGTGAACCCTGCTCATGTCTTCCACCTCACCAGTCAAGACAAAATGCGTATCGCCGGCGACAAACGTGCCCTCATCTATGCGTTCCAAAGCCCTGATTTCATCCAGCCATTTTGGGTGTAAACAATCCCCCGTCCCGATGAGCTCGATGCCCTTCTTGGATGCCCACCTAGTTAACATGAGAAGATTCATCTGCGTAGATGTGGCTGCAGAGTAGCGAGAGTGTATGTGCAAGTCAGCATTGACTTCCATCGGAATCATCCAATATAGCTTAGGTCTTCCTCACCCGGCGCTCTTACATGGGCTCGCTCTATTTCCCTTAGCCTGGCGATGATCTTCTCCATCTCCTTTGCCCTGTCCTCTAGAGCTCTCATGTCGATTTCCATGTCGAGAGCTCTGGATAGAACTCTTAGTACGGCTTGCGCGCTTCTTGGATCGACCAGATATCCGGATGTTTCACCCATTAGGCAGATGGCATCTATGCCCCTTTGCTTGCCCATTCCAAGCAGTAATCCCGAGGCGCCTATTATGCCGCCGCCAGGCTCGTTTTCCTTAAAGCAGACGCCGTATCTCCTCATCTCATCCACCAAGCCTATGTCATTTACTGCGCCCAACACCCTTGGTCTCTCGACCAAATGACCGACTCCATAACCTCCCAAAGTGTAAATTCTCTTCACATCGTACTTTTGAGCGATGTCTAGATATGTTCTAGTTAACTCATAGTGACCGATATTAGTCGTGCTCTGATAATCTCCTACCAGTATAAGGAGATCGTATTTGCCACCAGACCATGCATAGATTTCGTTCTTTACCAATTCTACCGTACCGTCACCCATCACTAAAACTTGTGGAGGGAAGTGGGATGAATGTATCTCGATGATCTTGTCTGCACCCAGCTCTTCCACCATGTGCTCTGCAACCAACTTTCCCACATGCCCCACACCTGGCAGCCCCTCAATCATGATTGGAGTTTTTAACGTCACATCTTTAATTTGAACGATGCTGGTTTCCATCATCACACCTCTTTTTTCTTCATCTGTCTTCTATACTTGCCATACCTATCCGCTGGGGAGAACCTGGGCGGCAGCGGATTCTTTGTCTCATTCCCACAACTTGGGCAAATTTTTTTGAGCGTATAGATGCCACATGTGCATTTTCGCATTTTCGCTTTCATGCCCAGTCCCTGTGAAATTCCCCCGTGCCTTCTGACTTTTCCACGATTTGAATAGCCGCTTCTGCTGCTTTTTTAAGTGCGCTCTCAGCTCTTTTGTAGTCTGGAGCAGTGACTCGAATGCGATAGCGAGGTGCACCGACATAACTGACCTCAAGGTCGACCCCAGGCATGTCAACTTTAGAGGCTGCCTCCAGTGCCTCCTTGATCACGTCAACGCCGTTAGGTAGTGGACATGTGAGACTAACATAACCAGCGATGTCGACGCTGGGGGGTTTCACGTTCTCTCTTGCAACCTTTGCAATTATATCAGCGTGCTCCTTGCTTATTTCGATCTCGGTCAATACGCTGGAACCGGCGACGGCTGCCTCCTCGAATGCCGTGTAGATGCTGCCAAACTTTTTTGTCAACTTATCGCCGACATCGTCATACAGCTGATCAACATCTACACCTGCCGCTGAAGCGACGAAATGTAGCCATTTTTCAGCTTTTTGCTCATTTTTCCATTCATGTATCTTCTCCCTTCTCTGATATTCATTCACATCTTTCAGCGATAAATCGATATGACCCCTAGTGGGAACGACGTTTAGAACTTTGCACACGATCTTCTGCCCCTCTCTGACATGATCGCGAATATATTTTATCCACCCAGAGGCGACTTCTGAGACGTGAATCAATCCCTCTTTGCCCTCATACTCATCTAGTCCGACGAATGCCCCGAAATCAGCCACCTTTTTTACAGTGCAGACGACCAATTCTCCTTGTTCTGGCCACTCTCTACGCATGATGATCACCCTAAAACTTCCAAGATCTGCGTTTTAATGTTTGCCTTCCCACCTCTTGGCTCCGCCAGCGTGCGACCGCAAATGAGGCATTTTACGATGGAGCTGGCTTTGTTAAAAATCACTTGCTCATTCTCGCAATCATTGCATTTCACCCTAATAAATTTTGACCCCATGGTCACTCCACCAATTCGAACCTGGATGCTCTGAAACAAGGTCTCTGATGTGCTTTATTACACTCAGTACATCGATATCTTAATGCCACTCTTTTCGTAGGCTTGTCTCCACTGGGAACCTTGGAAAACTTCCCCAGATTACCTATGCCCTTTGCCCTTTTCTTCTGCCGCGCGATCCAAGTTAACGTCGAAGCTCTTCCTTTCTTGACCTTTTCCACCTCATGCATGGTATGCTTATTGCAATAGGGACAATATGTCCTCAACTCTCTAGGCATCTTCATGCTCTTTGCTCCCAATTTTGACCGACATAGCTAGGTGACGATCGCATAAGACCTTGGCATTTGCTTTCGGTAAAACAACCAGATCTTCCTTTGATAGCTGGTAATTGCGACCGTCAGCACCCACAAACATGGGGATATCCTCTAATACCCTCACTATCCTGAACTCCTTCCTTATATTCACATCCGAAGGGGGCTGAAGTGTTAAAGAACTTTCGCTCTTAGCTAACTTTGGCATGACGATGGGGTCTAGTATGGTTGCTCTGCTCCCCTCGATTAGGTCGGTCAATTGCTCGAATACCTCCAATTCTTCCGGTGTCGCACCTTTAGGAGAGATTTGCAGTCCACTCGCTCTAGAGGATGCCATCTTTACGATCTTGCCCATGCGTCGTTCGAATATGCCCTCGATAACGCGACGTGCGCTCCGCAACTCATCATCAATCCTCATCGCCTGAGAGCTTTCCACCTTATGTCTCTCCTCCTCTAACGCGCTGATATATGCCCTGACTTGCCCATAAAAATCTCGCTCGAGCTCTTGTAATCCCTCAGAACGGCGTTCATTTGCCTGAATCAGCCGTAGGTCCTCAAGGTTCATATTCCGCCATACCTCTGCACATCAAAAATATCGCCAGATGCTCAGGAAGATCTTGCTTTCCTTTTTTTATCACGTGCCTCTCATCCTTTATCTCAACATCGCTCGCTTTGGTCACATTCACTCTGATCATGTCATCTCCAAAGACGATTGCATCGCTTAATGGATCGAACGTCTCCAGTTCCCCCAGCGTCAGTGGGGTTACTCGAAAACCAGATCCACCATGAAGAGATGTAGGCAACCTAATCAGTCGCTTGACGTCTGCGGTGACAGGCTCGTCTGGCTTGGCTCCGACATCAGCGATGGCTCTCTTGACGAGCTCTCTCCAGAAAGAGACGGGGATCCTCCTAGATGCGCTCAGATTCCCCTTTCTGACAGATGCGAGATGCGATTTGTTTTTCGCCATTTTTAGTATTTCTAATGCCCTCTCATCACCGATACCTTCGAAGCTTTTAAGGATTTTGATCGCTTCGTCTTCATCCTTTCTACCCACATCTAGCAAAAAAGATACGATCCAGCTATTGATCCTGCCACCCCATCCTTTGCTCTCTTGAGAGGGGATTCGCACCACTTTAGCATGCCCAAAGTCTCCACCAACAATTTTTTCTCCAAAAATCCGATCCATTTCAAGTGTCAAGCCAGTCAAATAATCCACAATTTCCCTGCGTTCTGGACTCTCCAACTCGATCATCCTTGGCTCCCGCACATGGATATGATAACCCCTCCCCCCTGAAAACACGATCTCGATGTCATCCTCAGCGAGCGCAAAATCCGCTCTTAGGAAATCTATGAGCTTAAGCGTTTCCTCTTTTGTCCTCTGGAGCATGTCCCCATAGGTGGTCCATTTTATCTGAAGATGATCTGCATCGAGATCAAATATCAAGTCTGCACCTCGCCATCCCTTCTCCTTCATAGTAGGAGCGCCAGGATACATGTAATATGCTGCCGAATGAAATGCATGGGCTGGGACCATACTCCTGATATAGTCGATCGCCTCCCATGCAGTCATAAATGACTTATGTCTCCTCATCACGATGTCCGGATATGATTCATCGAAGAATATGAAGCCCCACTCTCGTTGCTCGAACCTAGGTGGCAGTCGGATGGATGCGGACTGATAATACTCCCTAAATCTATCTTGGATGAATTCTTTGGTTCGCTCGTTCACAAGTTAGTGGTTAGATTTTATACCTCTTTTGCCTTTCTATCGCATCATCCAGCCTTAAGGGAATGTCATCCCTATGCATGACTTCTCTGAAGAGTCTAACTAATATGGGCGCCTCCAACCCATGTGACTCCAAGAGCTCAGAGTTGGTTAACACCTCTTCTACATCCCCGTTTGCAGCTATTTTTCCGTCGAACAGCACGATAGCTCTGTCGCAAGTCTCTGAGACCATCTCTATGTCATGGGTTGCCATTATTTTGGTCACATCGAATCCGTTCAGGAGCTCTATCAGACCTCTTCTAGCATGTGGGTCGACGTTACTGGTCGGCTCATCCAATACCAGGATTTCCGGCTCCATCGACAATACAGTGGCAATGGAGATCCTTTTCTTTTCCCCAAAACTCAGGTGATGAGGCGCCCTTCTCTCATAGCCTGACATGCCCACCTGCTTTAACGCCCTTCTGACTTTTTCCTTCACCTCAGAAAAACCCATGTTTATCGGCCCAAACGCGACGTCATCAAAGACCGTGGGCATGAACAGCTGGTCATCCGGGTCTTGGAAGACCATGCCAACTTTGCTCCTGATCTCTCTGATGTTCTCCTCCACATTCATCCCCAAAACCTCGACATCTCCCCTATCGCTTTGAAGAATCCCATTCAAATGTAATAGTAGCGTTGACTTTCCCGCCCCATTAGGTCCTATTAGTGCAACGGATTCTCCCTCAAAAATATCTAAGCTGACTCCTCTCAGCGCCCTCGTGCCATCTGGATATGTATACTCTAAGTCTTTTATCGCAACCACTTTTTTCGCCAATTACAACACCGCCCAAATCATGGTGAGAAATGTGAGGAAGGAAATCATGAAGCAGAGATCAAGTTTTCTTACGTGTAGATCATCTAGTATCTTTATCTTGCCACTGAAGCCTCTCGAAACCATCGCAACATAAACTCGCTCACCTCGCTCGTAGGTTCTGACGAACAACGTTCCAATTATGTTCCCAACGGTCTTTATGTGCCATTTGCTGTTTCCACCAAAACTTCTCGCATCTCTAGCGCATTTCATCCGCATCACCTCGTCCCCTAGAACGAAGACGTAGCGGTACATGAAGGATACGATCATCACCATCACCCTTGGCATTCCAAGTTTTTCAAAGCCCTTCAAGAGCCTGGGAAACTTCGTTGTGGACGCAAGGGCGAGCATGCTCAACACGGAGAGCCATGATTTTGACAGGACGTTGAACAGGGTTTCTAGCCCAGTATATGTGACGTTCAAATGCAAAGAGGCGAAGCTGTATGAACCAGCGATCTCTCCTTCTTTGAGAAATGGAATGAAAATCGCTATGAGCAAAACGAATGGGATGATCACCAGTGATCTTTTAAACACAAATCTCAGCGGAACTTTCGAGACCAGAATGACGCTAAAGATCAACAGAAAGTAAAACAAAAATTTCAGGGAACCCATTAGGACCTCTGATGGTTGAGCAAAGATGATCGAGAATCTTGGTGGCTGAGTGGAGATCACGAAGAATATGAAAGAAAAGAATGAGATTATCTTGATGCGTGGGTCTAGGCGATGTATTACGCTATCAAGCTCAGCATACTTGTCTATGAAGTCGTGTTTCATCGTTAAATACCTTTTTTGATCTCTCCAAGCGCCTTGCTTAAATGTCTTGTGCCATCTTTCATGCTTGCTAAAATGAGCTCAGTTTTTATCATCTCTTTCTTTAATTTTTGTCTCTCTCCACTGAACTTCCCTTTAACGCTTTCCCTATCCCGTATACAAGCCCAAACATCATCAGAGTTCCTATCAAGCCTGCAAGCGAGGTTGCCAAGGTTTCGTTGCTTATGCCTGGCACGACGTAGTCTGGCATCGGTGAATGCATCACCTCATGTCCCTCTCCCAATTCTATGAAGTCGTGATCTATTGCAACCCTCTCTAGACCATCTGGGAGCGAGGAAGCAAAGGGCGAGATCACTCCGGCAAGAACCAATGCTATGATAAGGCCAATGTGCCACCATTTTAGCTCCATTTCTATCACCTAGATTTTTTGCAGTTCCAGCAAATCCGGTCTAGACCTCAACACCATTCCCACGACCACCACTGTGATGCCCGCCTCGATAGCTCCAATTAGCACATGTACACCTGCCATCGCCGGCAATGCAACTCCTAACGGAACAACTCCAGAGGCACCAAGCATTATCGCACATGCTATTGCTCCAAGCATCAAAGTGATCCATGCCGCAACTCCTGCACCAACCAGCATCCCTTTCTCTCCTCCAATCACCTTCCTTATTCCTTGGTATATGTAGTATCCTAGAATCGTCCCTATCAGTCCCATGTTGAATATGTTCGCCCCTAAGGTGGTGATTCCACCATCCTGGAAGAAGATGGCTTGGACGGCAAAAACGGTTGACATGACTATCGTCGCAGCAAAAGGTCCAAGGAAGACGGCTGCTAGAACGCCACCCATCATGTGTCCTGATGTGCCGCCTGCCACGGGCGTGTTCAGCATCTGCGCTGCAAAGATGAATGCGGCTAGAACACCCATCATGGGCACGTGCCTCTCTCCAAGTTTTTCATTTGTCCTCTTGACTGCATAGCCAACGATCACTATGGCTATGATCCACATCGACATCCATATCGGCGCACTCAAAAATCCATCTGGTATGTGCATTCCGTCACCCTTTGGTTTTACGCATCATTGGGAGGGTGAGTGGAACGATATGATAGATAGACTTTGATCCATAACCGTTCCACTTCCAATGCATCAATAGCAGTCATAAGTAATAAATTTTTCCCAAGAAATAACACGATATTTGATGAATATTTATGTTTGTGTTAAAAATCCCTTGAAAATTGAAAAGTGTTACAAATAATATTTTTGTATGTTTATCGTGTTACTAATCGAAAGATATTTATTACATGAGGAAATACATCATCAGAACAGGGGGAATAAAAGGAGGGAACAAGAAAGTGAAAAAGAAGGCGGCAGTACTCTTGCTGGCGGCTGTATGTCTTTTTGCATTGGCAACGCCAGTAATGGCAGAAGAAATAAGCGTTACAAGAAGTTTTTCAACGACTTCTCCATCTCCAAATTCAGAGTTCGACGTTATGCTGGCTATATACTGTCTTAACATCGGTGGCATCGTGGAAACCCTTCCAGACGGATTCACCTATGTCAGCACAACGCATCCCTCGGATCAGGTCAGCGTTTCAGGACAGAAGATTGCCTTTGCGGTGATAAATGAAAAGGAGATAAGATATAGGGTGAAAGCGCCATCTTCTGGCAGCGGCATGTTTACTGGAATATGGGAGGATTTGTTGAGCGGAACAGATGGAACTATCAAGTACAATTCAGTATCGGTAGTAGAGTCGCCTACAATAGTAGTAGAATTATCGACAGAATCGCCGGAAATAACAGTGCCAGTAACAGTAGTGATGCCGACTCCAACGCCTACGCCAACTCCTACACCTACACCAACGCCTACGCCAACACCAACTATAACCCCGGTGCCCACACCGACTCCAACCCCAACTCTCACGCCAACCATCGAGTCCATCCTTGGAAGGCCCGGGGCAATGAGAGTGCCAGGATTTGAGGCAGCATCTATGATAGGGGCATTATTAGCAGTGTGTCTTCTTGCATTCAGAGGGAAAGGAGGTAATGAAGGATGAGGATGAAGGAAATAATCGCTTGCCTATTGGTGATGATGTTTCTAGTTTCGAGCATGCCGATGATGAGCGTACCAGCGGCTGCACATCCGGATACAGGAGTGCCTTCCAATCCTGATGAAATTAAAGCAGTGGCGAGGACTGTGCTTGTCGACGAAATCATGCGGTATCTTAGAGCGACATACCTTGGAGAGACGGTGAAACATCTTGGGCGAGACGCATTAAGAGAGGCTGCATCAAATTATCCACATTATCCGCGCCAGATCACAGATTCAGCAGGAAGAGAGGTTAGAATCTACAAACCCATAAAGAGGATAATTACGCCAAATGGCGATTGTATGCCCGTACTGCGAGCGCTCAATGCAACCGATAAGATCGTGGGTGTGAACAAGTATACGATTAAAAATACGCTATTCTACCCGGAGTTCAGCAACTATCTGAACATTGGTTCTGTGTGGTCTCCAGACTACGAGGAGATGGTGTGTTGCAGTCCTGATACTGTCATTCTATATGCGACTATCTTTAAGTCTCAGTGCGAAGCGATCGAGAGCGCACTGAGTGCGATTGACCCAGACATCACATTTATCTGGGTTGACTGCTACAGGCCATCGAGTCAGGTAGAAGAGGCAAGAAAATTAGGGTATCTACTTGAAAAGGAAGAGGAGGCAGAGAAGTGGATCGATTTCTACGAAGGATTCCTAAATCCAATTTATGATACAGTGGACGATATGCCTGAGGAAAACAGAATAAAGGTGTACATTGAGTGCTGGAAACCTTATCACACCGCAGCAGGGAATGCCGGATGGCATAAGAAGATCGAACTTGTTGGCGGCTACAACATCTTCCGCGAGCTTACTGTTGACTATCCAGATGTGGATCCAGAAAACGTAACATATCAAAATCCCGAGGTTATAATCAGAATTGCAAAGACTGAGGGCGGGTATGATACAAGCGATATAACCGAGCTGAGCGGTCTGAGAGGCGAAATCATGAACCGTCCTGAACTGGCTAATGTTACCGCGGTGAAGAACGAAAGGGTTTATGTGATTAACAGTGATATCCTCAGCGGAACAGGGCACTTTGTGGGCATGGGATATATCGCAAAATGGCTATATCCTGATCTCTTCACCAATTTAAATCCAGAAGCGGCTCATCGACGGTATCTAACAGAATTTCAGGGATTGAGCGATAGCTTGGTAAACAATGGTGTATTCGTGTATCCGTCAATATAGGGGGTAACGCCCCTTCCCCTTATTTTTCCTAGATAGTATTAATAATAGGATAAATAGATAGTCTTTTGTAATACTTATATCAAAAAACTTATTAATAACGCCACAGAATTTGTATTTACAAAGGAGACGTGTTAAGCTGTGGAATCAGAGACCATAATTAGGAAAACAGCATTAAAAGAACAATACGCGAAGTTCACAGGTAGAAAAATCCTTTTTATTTTTTTTCTTTTAGTGCTTGTACTGCTACTCACAGGATTTTCTGCCACACTTGGCTCTGCACCTATTACCATAGGTGAGGTCTATTCTGCCATTCTTCATAGATTCTTTTCAAATCACTTCGAGACAAGCTGGCTTGCAAATGTAGTTGTATGGGAGCTACGACTTCCACGCATCTTACTTGGCATCATAGCTGGTACTGGGCTTGCTGTAGCGGGAACGGTGATGCAAGCAATCCTGAGAAATCCATTGGCAAGCCCTTTCACCTTAGGAATTGCATCAGCCGCTGCTTTTGGTGCATCTCTGGCAATGATCCTTGGTGTCGGCTTCGTTGGAGGAGAATATATCATAATAACGAATGCCTTCGTCTTCGCCATGCTTGCTTCATTCCTCATCTATGGCTTGGCAAGATATAAGGGAACAACTCCAGAGACGATGATACTTGCAGGAATCGCGATAATGTATCTTTTCTCTGCATCTACATCGCTTCTTAAGTATTTTGCTGAGGTAGAGACGTTACAGGAAGTAGTTTTCTGGATGTTCGGAAGCTTGGGAAGGGCATCATGGACTAACATAACTATCATTTCCCTCGTGCTCATAGCTTGCGTTCCTTACCTTCTCTGGAAGTCATGGGATCTCAATGCCATGGGTGCTGGCGATGAGGCGGCGAAAAGTCTTGGAGTGAAAGTTGAACAAGTTAGAATCGTGGGCATGCTCCTTGCATCTCTCATAACCGCAAGCATCATATGCTTCACCGGAATCATTGGCTTCATAGGATTGGTCTGCCCGCACATGACAAGAATGGTCATAGGTGGAGACCATCGCTTTCTTCTTCCTGCATCTTGTGTTTTAGGAGCTGTTGTTCTTCTTGGAGCGGACACTGTAGCAAGAACGATCATAGCACCTGTGATTATTCCTGTAGGAATAATGACTTCCTTTTTAGGAGTTCCTTTATTCCTCTACCTTTTGATGAGAAGGAAGGGGGAATACTGGTGAGACTCGAGATGTTTGGCGTTACCTTCAGCTATGCAAGCACGCCCGTTCTTGAGAACGTGACGATGAAAGTTGATGTCTCGGAGATACTGGGCATCATAGGGCCCAATGGTGCCGGTAAAACCACATTGCTCAGGTGTATAGACAGGATTCTGAAGCTTGAAAAGGGGAGCATATTGCTAGATGGTAGGGAAATGGAAGAAATGAGCAGGAGAGAGATCGCTAAACATATCGGATATGTCCCGCAAACCACTTCAGGTGGCTTCCCCACAACGGTCTTCGATGCTGTTCTGCTTGGTAGGAGACCCTATATAAGCTGGGGTAGCAGTGATAGAGACATAGAAAAAGTCTTAGAGGCGTTGGAATTGCTGGAAATCGAGGATCTTGCGTTGAGGGACTTCAATGAGCTCAGTGGAGGGGAGAGACAGAAGGTGCTTATAGCCAGGGCCCTTGCACAGGAACCAGATGTCCTTCTGCTCGATGAACCCACAAGCAATCTTGACATCAGACATCAGCTTGAGGTCATGGAGATAATAAAAAATCTAGTAAGAGAAAGGAGGATTTCAGCGGTAATGGCAATTCATGATCTCAATTTAGCAGCAAGATACTCAGATAGGATTATCATGCTGAACGGGGGCAGTATTTTTGATGCGGGCTCCCCTACATCTGTCCTCACGCCTGAAAACATAAAATGTGTCTATGGTGTTGAGGCGAAAGTGAACGACGACTCGGGAAGACCCCATATCTTGCCGATAAAACCTACCCAAAGGTGATAAAATGAAAATAACATCCATAACGTGGGGAAGTGACATTCCGTTGCTCGCGGAGGCAAGCAAGGAGCTGAACATAGAGCTAAACGCATGGTCGATGCATGATTTAGAGGATGAAAAAAAGAAGGTTGCTTGCATCAAATCGCTGAAGTCACCAGACATCATCCTCTTACGTCCAACAAATGATGAGGTCTGGGATGAGATCGAAGAGAGCCTAAACGAGAACATCCCAATAATCTCTCTTGGGAGTGATATGTCGTTCTGGTCACTATCGAATGTCTCCGCCGAGGTGGTCGCAACCGTCAATGCCTACTATGTGATTGGAGGAGCAGAGAACATCAAAAACATGCTTAAATACATCGGAAAAGAGGTTTGGGGGATGGAATATGATGTCGATCCTCCAAAGGATCTGTTATGGGAAGGAATATATCATCCAGACTCTGAAACGCCTTTTAGAGGGATAGAAGAATACTTGAAATGGTACAAACCAAGGTCAAGGCATAAAATTGGAATTCTTTTCTATCGGACGTACTGGGTAAACGGAGACTTAGAGATAATAGACGCATTAATTCGTGAGTTGGAGAGCGAGTTCGATGTGATCCCAGTGTTTTGCTACGGCATAGGTGACAAGGAACTCGGTGCAAAGTCGAATTCTGAAATAGTTGAGGATTTCTTTATGGAGGATGGGCGTTCCAGGATAGATGCGCTTTTGTACCTCCAATTCGTGTTTTTGAGTGAGGGGAGTGTTGATAGGGCTGTTGATGTGTTAAAGAGGCTTGATGTCCCGGTATTTCATCCTCTCATGCTATATCATAAGACAGAAGCTGAATGGAGAAACGACTACCAAGGAATGGGAAGCAGTAGTATCGCTTGGAGTGTTGCGATGCCGGAGTTCGAGGGCATAATCGAGCCGATCGTCGTTGGAGTATCGAGAATAGATCGCGATAGTGGAATTGAATTCGAGAGGCACACACCAATAGATGAGAGGGTGAAAAAGATCACCAATAGGGTAAAAAAATGGATTGAACTAAGAAACAAACCGAAGTCTGAGAGAAGGGTTGCGTTTATTCTTCACAACAGCCCATGTGCAAGCGTTGAGGCAACGGTGGGCGCTGGTGCGCACTTGGATACTTTGGAAAGTGTCGCAAGGATATTAAACAGGATGAAAGAGGTTGGATATGATGTCGATGCACCATCAAACGGAAAGGAGCTCATAAACGATATAATGGATCGTAAAGCCGTCTCCGAATTCAGATGGACGTCAATTAACGAAATAGTTGAAAAGGGCGGCGCTTTAGCGATGATAAGCAAAGAGGACTATGAGAAGTGGTTTAGTACACTTGATCAAAAGGTGAGAGAAAGAACGTGTGAAGCCTGGGGAGATCCGCCTGGAGAAGAGATGAATGGGGTTCCTGCTGCGATGGTGTACGATGGTAAAATCGTAGTAACAGGCGTAAAATATGGAAATGCCGTCGTTTGTGTTCAGCCAAAGAGGGGCTGTGCAGGTCCAAGATGTGATGGCCAGGTGTGCAAGATATTACATGATCCCGAAGTGCCACCTCCACATCAATACCTTGCAACCTACCATTACTTAGAAAACGCTTTTGGTGCTGATGTGATCGTTCATGTCGGAACGCATGGAAATCTCGAATTTCTGCCTGGAAAATCCGTTGCACTGTCTGAAGGTTGCTATCCAGACATCAGCATTGGAACGATTCCTCATCTGTATATATACAACGCAGATAATCCTCCAGAAGGAACGATCGCAAAAAGAAGGAGTTATGCAACTTTAATCGATCATATGCAGACCGTTATGACCGAGAGTGGCTTATATGGTGAATTGAAGGAGCTTGAAGAGCACATCTCAGAGTACAACAGGACAAAAGTATCCGATAGGGCGAGGGCACATGAGTTAGAGCATATGATAATTGATCTGATAAAGAAGACAAATCTTTCAGAAGAGATAAGACTTGAGGAGAGATTAGAAAATGGGGCCTCGTTTGAAGATATCATCGATCTCGCGCATGAAGCGATTACGAAGATATACAACACACAGATTCCGGACGGGATGCACATATTTGGTGAAGTTCCAAGGGAGGATAAACGGGTTGAGTTCATCAATTCGATGCTGCGATACGATTCTGAGATGAGGAAATTGGTATTTGGGTTAATGGGACTTGATATCGAACCTTCAGATGCTAAAAGCGAACTTTTAACAGAGATCGATGCAGTCGCAAAGGAGCTTATCACTGCGTTCTTGGATGGCGAAGAACTATCGAGTGCAGCAGAGAGAATTTTGGGTGATCGCCTGAAGGAAAGAGACGAAGATAAGCTTTCATTGATTAGAGATAAGGTAATGGAGTTATCCGCGAGGATAGATGCATCTGATGAGATAGGAAGCCTATTTCATGGATTTGATGGCAGATATATCGAACCTGGACCGTCCGGGCTCATAACGGGAGGGAGACCTGATGTTCTGCCGACTGGAAGGAACTTTTACTCTCTTGATCCATCTAAAATACCAACAAAAGCTGCATGGAGGATCGGGAAAAAACTCGCATATGGAGTCATAGAGAAATATGAGAAGGAGAACGGAAGAATTCCAGAGAACATCGCGATGTATTGGACGTGCTCTGATATTATGTGGGCAGATGGCGAGCAGATGGCACAGATCATGTATTTAATCGGCGTCAAGCCGAAATGGAAAGATGGAAAGGTCAGAGGATATGACATAATTCCATTGGAAGAGCTTGGAAGACCAAGGATTGATGTTACGATAAGGGTAAGCGGAATTACGAGGGATTGCTTCTTCAACTGCATAGAACTCTTAGATGATGCGATAAGAGAGGTTTCGATGCTCGATGAGCCAATCGAGATGAACTATCTGAGAAAACATGCAACTAGCGGTAGCGATGCCCACATCTTTTCAAGTAAACCCGGGACATATGGAAATGGCGTAAATCTTGCGGTCTATGCATCCGCCTGGAAAGAGGAAAAGGATCTATCAGACGTATTTGTTTACTGGAATGGATACGCATATGGAAAAGGTGTGTTCGGAAGCGAATCTCACGATAAACTCATCTCTCAATTGAAGACCGTTGATCTGACATTTAACAAGACAGTTACAGATGAATACGACCTATTTGGGTGCTGCTGCTACTTTGGAACACATGGTGGACTTACGACCGCAGCACGAGAGATTTCAGGGAATGACGTTGCGGCATACTATGGAGACACGAGAGATAGAGATAACATAGAGATCATGGGTCTTTCAGATGAGATTAGACGGGTAGTAAGGACGAAGTTGTTGAATCCAAAATGGATCGAAGGGATGAAACATCATGGATACAAAGGGGCGGGGGACATATCAAAGCGAATTGGAAGGGTGTATGGATGGGAGGCGACCACCCAAGAGGTAGATGATTGGATATTTGATGATATTGCAAAGACATTTATCTTAGATGAAGAGATGAGGAAGTTCTTTGGGGAGAGCAATCCATGGGCATTGGAAGAAATCGGAAGGAGATTGTTAGAAGCCTATGAGAGAGGATTGTGGGATGCAGACGAAGAGATGATCGAAGAGATGAAAAGTGCATATCTCGAGATTGAAGGATGGATGGAGGAAAAAATGGGCGATGTGAGAGGGGATTTCCAAGGTGGTTCCATCGATATACTCACCAAAGATGATGTCGAGGGGTGGAGGGAAAAGATGGTAAAATCATCGAGGTGAGGCAAGTGACGCACCATGTCAGAAGGAAAATACTGCCGTTTGCAGCGATCGTTGAGCAGGAGAAGATGAAGCATGCGCTTATACTGAATACCATAAATCCCAGCATAGGTGGCGTGCTGATTAGAGGGGAGAAGGGGACTGCTAAGTCCACAGCGGTTAGGGCGTTAGCAGAACTGCTTCCAGAGATCGAGGCGGTTAGTGGCTGTCCATTTAATTGTAATCCCCTTGATAAAAATGAGATGTGCGATGTTTGTTATGCAAAAAAGGAGAATGGCGAAAAGATGGATGTCATGAGAAGAAGGGTACGTGTCATAGATCTCCCCCTCGGAGCGACTGAGGACAGGGTGGTCGGCATGCTTGATGTTGAAAAAGCCATAAAAAAAGGCATAAAGGCATTAGAGCCGGGAATATTGGCTGAAGTAAATAGAGGAATTCTCTACATAGACGAGGTAAATCTATTAGATGACCATGTTGCAGACGTACTCCTAGATGCCGCTGCAATGGGCATCAATACCGTAGAGAGAGAGGGCATCTCCGTGTCGCACCCCTCGAAGTTTATCCTGATAGGAACGATGAACCCTGAAGAGGGCGAGCTCAGACCGCAACTATTGGATAGATTTGGCTTGCAGGTAAGCGTTGAAAGTATAGATGATCCTGATAAAAGAGTTGAGATCGTAAAGGTTGTCGACGATTTTGAATGTGATTCAGAAGGGTTCAAAAAGAAATTTGAGCGGGAACAAAACGCTTTGAGAGAGAGAATCACAAATGCGAAGTTTATTTTGAAAGACGTGACGATCGATGATGATTTGCTGAGAGTCGTTGCAGATACTTGCATTAAACTCGGTGTCAAGACTCACAGAGCGGAAATAGTCATCGTCAGAACCGCAAAGACGATCGCGGCATTCAATGGAAGAAAGAAGGTGACAAGGGAGGACGTAAAAGAGGCGATGGAACTTGCATTGCCGCATAGAATGCGCAGGAAGCCGTTTGAGCCGCCACATTTGGATATGGACAGACTCGATGAGGTCATGTCAAATGCGCAGGATAAAAAACAGGGTAGAGAAGAGCGAGAACAAAAGGGCGAGAAGCATGAGCATCATCATGCTGAAAAAGACGAACGTGATACGAGAGGCAGCGAATATGAAGGTGAGCAGGATTCGTCCACATCCAAGGCAAGAGAATTTGTTTTTGAGGTCGGTAACCCAATCGACGTCTCCAAATTGAAAACAGCCCAAAAAAAGGACAAAACCTACAGAAGAAAGACTCATGGCAGAAGAATCGATACTCTATCCCTTCGCAACAGCGGTAGATATGTGCGTGCAACACTCCCAAGGGGGGGCAGGAAAGATATCGCTTTAGATGCCACGATACGAGCTGCTGCACCTTACCAGAAAGAACGAATTAACAAGAACAGGGCAATCGTCATACATAGCGAGGATATCAGGGAAAAAATCAGAGTTGGAAAAGCTTCAGCTGTTTGCGTATTTGTTGTGGATGCAAGTGGATCGATGGGCGCTACGGGACGAATGGAAAGCGCAAAGGGTGCGATTCTCTCATTGTTATTGGATTCATATCAACAACGAGATAAAATAGGGATGGTTGCCTTTAAAGGAGATGGGGCAGATATACTGCTTCCACTGTGCTCAAGCGTTGATTTAGCGTTGGAGAGGCTGAGAGAGCTCCCAACTGGTGGAAGAACGCCATTATCGGCGGGTCTGGAGAAGGGAATGAATGTTCTGCTAAATGAAAAACGGAAGGATAACGAAGTGATACCCATGATGGTGCTCATATCTGATGGTAGGGCAAATGTTCCGTTAGGAGGTGGTGGGATTAGAGAAGAGATAATGGGTATCGCTGAGCAGATACGATCCAATAGCATACATACTGTGATAATCGACACCGAAGTGGTCGGCAAATCCTTCATGAATCTACAGCTCGGCTACTGCAAGGACATAGCAGATCATTCTGGAGGACGATATTATCCGATTACGCATTTAACTCCAGAGAATGTTCATGATATTGCCGCTCGTGAGCGAGAGTTGCTGGTAAATTGAATCATGTAAGTTCACGGATCGAGGAAAGATTGTAGGAACAACGAGGCAAAGTGTTATTTATCGCTACGAATCATACATGAATGTAGCAAGGTGATGTTATGCAGAAGGAGCTGATGAGGATCGGCGTATCACTTCCAGCCAATCTGTTGGATAGATTCGATGAGATCATAGCACGGAGAGGATATTCCTCCCGCTCAGAGGGGATCAGGGATGCGATCCGCAACTATATAGTCGATTATGAGTGGATGAGCGAGCAAAAAGGAGATCGCGTTGGGACGATCACGCTCATCTTTGATCACAACCAGAGAGGATTGGTCGATGAGCTCACGGACATGGAGCATGAATACTCAAGGTTGATAGAATCCTCATTGCATGTGCATTTGGATGAGGACAATTGCCTAGAGGTCATACTGGTGAGGGGTGAGTTGCAAGAGGTCAAGAATATTGTGGAGAAGATGATGGCGTTGAAGGGCGTGAAGCATGTGAAGCTGACGACCACGAGCCCAGGAGAGGGGCTTTAATCTTAATTCTGGACTGCACTTTGTGCTGTGTTGTCAGCAGCATAAGGAGTGAAGGCGGAACTGGAAAGTATTAAATAATTTGTATAACATATGTACACACCATGTCATCAGAGACGATTCCAGCACGATTTAGCAAGAAGGATGTAAAACTGCTAGATTACTTCGTCGAGGAAGGGTACTTCTCGACCAAGTCCGATCTCATCAGGGAGTCGGTTAGACACTACATACATGAGCTTAGCCTGAGGGAGATTCGGATGAGGGTGCCCCAGAAGGAGTGGACAGAAGGAGAGATCCAAGAAGAACTTGGCGAAATTAAGCGCATCAGAAGGAAACTCTGGAAAGTATGAAGATATTCATCGACTCCAACGTTTTTCTGTTCGCATATAGCTCACGTAACACAAACTCTAGCATGGTGTTGGCGAACATAGATGGGGATCTTCTCACACCAGTTGTTTCGTATATGGTGCTAGATGAAGTCCAAGCAAGAGCAAAGGAATTATATGGGAAGGATCTCGCTGGGCTTATTCGTCTAAATGTGATTACATTGCCCAATATAGAGATAGTATCCAAAGAGCGGATAAAAGCATTGTTGTCTCGCTATCAATCCTATGTCGCAGATAGGGATGACCTGCCGCACATTTGTGGGTATTTTGCCGCTGATTGCGAATGTTTTGTGACCGTAAACCGACGTCTCACCGAGATGAAGATCAAAGAGCTCGTGTGCTTTAAGACCCCCAAGGAATTCGTCCGAGATGTACTTAAGTTAAAACCCTTCGACACATCTCTTGGGATCTGATACCCATCTAAGGGGCATTTGAGGATTCAGCAGAGCTTCGGTCCTCCTCACCACTATAATACAGCTTCTTCCGATAGAAGCTCAGTGGATGGGAGACCCACTCGCAAATTTGTTCTTTTCCAAAACAATTTCCATACGTAGCCATCGTGGCACAAGAGGGCGCGGTATAGACCGTCCCAGAGGACCCCATGATATGTTTTACTTGGTACTCAGTCTTCTCCTCGTCAAAATCTGCTGAAGCCCTATAAACATCTATGATCTCCTCCGCGCTCATCCCGATGTTTGCCAGGAAAGACGTTAGCGCGAAACGTGCAGAATGAGGCAAATTCTGACCGGCTTGGATGAGAGCAAGCATATGTCTAATACAGGGTGGGAAGCACTCTGAATCGACCTCCTCAAACTCATCCGAGCGGAATTCTGCTCTCATTTCCTCAAAATGCTCGCTGATCTCCGCCATGTGAGGAGACAACGCCTTCTTCAAGGAGGGCGAGACATCCAGAGGAAGAGAGCTCTGTATCCTGTCACGTATGGTCTCCTGAAGCAGCCTAGCAAACTCCTCCTTCGTTACAAGCACGCAGCCATCCTCTAGGCAGCGATTCACCAACTTCCACTTCGGATCATGCATCCCAGATGCAAACTTGAGATAATCTGCGAAATGGATCCTGAAATCACGTCTCTCGAGCGCGCATTGGACGTTGAATTCCCTGCCCAGTTTTTCCAAAAATCTTGGCTCTTCACCCCTCATGTGGACGTATGCTGCCTTTGCCTCAGCCAAAGCATATCTCCTGATGAGATAGTAGTTCCCTATGCACGACACAAAGATCCTGGCAAACGGATAAGAAAACAGCTCCACCTGCGCCAGAATATCATCGGCGCCAAACGCCTTTTTGATCTCGCCCTTGATGGCTTGGATGACCCTCTCCTTCGCCCTACGAACGACTGCTTTGCCAAACTCTCCATCAAGCAAACTTTCTATCGATCTGCCCGAGCGCTTCACATAATCAGATGCCCGAAGGGTAAAAGGATAGTACGCATATGCTATGTCCATGACTATTCTGATTCTATCCTGGGAGCGAGCAAGTATCCGACTTTGCCCTTCCCATCCGCCATCATGAAATCGATCTTAATCGGGTAATCCTTGCCCAAGCAAACCGTGATCTCGTTCACCTTTCCCAGCGCTTTGCTCATATCACTCAGATAGTCAAGTGAGAACAGCGATCTTGCGGGACCAGATGCCTCCAGATGAATCAGCTCGTCCTTGGCCAGCTCAAGCCTAACTTGATCGGTATCGCCCTTGGCTTCCATGAAGAAGACATCTCCATCCACGCCAAGCGCCATATGATCGCTCACCTTCTCTGCTGCTTTGACCGCCCGTCGAAGCTCGTTTCCATTTAACGTCACCCTTGCCGGCAGATCCAGGGACGGCACTTTCGGCTCCTTTCTTATGGAAGAAGGGTCGAGCAGTGAAAGCGTGTATGAAAGTCCTCTCATCGTGATCGTCAACTTGTGCGTCGTTTCATTTAGTTCAAGCCCCACATTATCAGACCTATCAGCCATGCCCAAGACATCGACCAGCTTGAGCAAATCTAGCCCGATCTCACCTTCCGTGGATTCATACGAATCAAACGCATCAGAAGTCAACTCAAAGGATACCATCGCAACATTTGCCGGATCTACTGCCTTGAGGCTGATTCCACCTGGGCTCAGCTTGAACGTTGCCTCGTCCACTAGTGTGGATATCGCCTCGATCGAGTTCTTCAATACATCTGCATCTATAACTGCTCTGAACACCATTTTTCCACACCCATCTATGGATACCAACTTTTAGCTTATAATCATTTTGATAACAAACTCAATAAGCTCAGGACTTTGGCTAGACGTACTCCCTCCATGTCTTTTTGCATTTCGTGCACCTGAAGAATCGCACCTCGCTCTCGTCTGCAGAGCGTAGCTGGAGAAACCACCAATATGCTGTATCGTTGCCACATTCTGGACAGCGCACGCTTGTGGTGGGTAACCCCACTTCCTCTTCCTCGAGCACTGTCATCTCTCGTTCTTGTCTACGCTCCTTTGAGATGAACCTTTCTTCTCTTATCTTGACGCACCCACATTTTCGGCATTTCAGCATGTCATCAGACGGAAGCATTATGCTTCCGCACTTTGGACAAAAATCCATCTATATCCTCCTTTGCATCAGCTATCATCTGCTCATGATCAAAAGCGAGCTCTGGCAACTCCAAAATGCTAAACAGTGCAGTTTCACCAGCATCCGTGTCTGGGGCGAGTTCGCCCTTCGCCTTTGTCAGATAGCACAACGATACCACTCTCCCGCGTGGATCTCTTTTTGGATCGGAATACACGCCCACCAGTTTCATGATTTCTACGTCGAGCCCCGTCTCTTCCTTTGCCTCTCGTATCAAAGCCTGCTCCACGGTCTCACCTTTTTCAACGAAGCCGCCGGGCAATGCGTAATGATTTTCATAGGGCGGATTTTTTCGCTTGACCAAAACGATCTTTTTTTTGTGTAGAATTATCGCATCGACCGCTAGATCATAGATCATGCTATCACCCACGTTAACGTTTATAAACGCCTACACCATAATTGAGCTCATGACTCATAACGGTGTTGCACCATGATAATCCTCTGGATCTCACTTATATTGCTTCTGATAGCAACCATCATGCCCAGACATAAAAACGTTGTCGGTGCCTCCGGATGGATGTTTTTTGCAGCGCATTGGGCTCTACAACCGCTACATTATCTCGGAAAAGCGGACGTTTTTAACGCAGTGCTGACGATCTTGGTTTGCATGTTTTGCATGTCCATGGCATTTTTCAACCTCAAGAACAAATCAGACACATTGCTCACGATAACCTGTGCAGCGGTGATCGGAGGGCTTCTGTATTTTCCATTCGCCGAGATGTCTTTGCTGAAGAACTGGTTGATAGGGGCCGTAGCTTCCCAGACGGTCTGGGGATTGAATTTGTTAGGTGCTCCTGCCACACAACTGGGAAACTACATCTGGCTCAATGGATATGATATTGAGATCATCCTTGCTTGCACGGGAATCGAAAGCATGGCATTGTTTACTGGGGTGACTTTTGCGGTTGATGCACCCCCTATGCGGAGGCTCAGAGCATTCCTTGCATCGGTTCCGTTGATATATGCCCTTAACATAATCAGAAACATGTTCGTCATGGCAGCATACGGATACCAATGGTTTGGTGAGCACAGCTTTTACATAGCACATCATGTACTTGCGAAGATGGGATCGACGATCGCACTATTTCTGATAGCGTATGTCGTCTTGCTGATCTTACCAGAAGTTGTGGACATGATAGCAGATCTCGCGCGAATGTTCAGGAGAGGGTAGAAGATGCTAGCAAAGGGCTCTACTGGCTGGATAGTGCCCTCTCTAATATTAACGATGGGCGCCATGTTGCTTAGGCTATATCCGCTCATGACCGTCGGAGCTGTCCTGGTAATCTTTTTCGCCATATTCTTCAGGGATCCAGATCGAATACCAGAGGGAAAGGGGCTCATATCCCCAGCCGATGGAGTGGTGACGCATGCTGGGAGCAAAGTGACCATATTTATGAGGCTTCGCGATGTGCATGTCAATAGAGCTCCCTTGCCGGGCATCGTCAAACAAATCAAATATCTGAAGGGGATGCATAGACCTGCATTCCTCGACACGAATCAAAACGAGCAAAACCGTATCACGATTGGAACAAAGCACGGTGACGTTAGCGTAATTCAGATCGCAGGCATCTTGGCGAGAAGGATTGCTTGCTATGTGAAAGAGGGGGATGAGCTTGAAAGGGGACAAAGGATTGGCATGATCCTATTTGGATCTAGGGTAGACGTGACCATTCCCTCTGAATTCAAGCTCATCGTCAAACTCGGTGACAGGGTCAAAGCAGGAGAGTCGGTGATAGCGAGGCTAAAAACATGAACATACTTAAGCTAATTAAGTTACCAGATCTGGTGACAATTATAAATGCGCTGCTCGGATTCGTCGCCCTGTTGATGGTGACAAGAGGGGAGATACGGAGTGCTGCTGTCCTCATCCTGGTTGCAGCACTCGCAGATGGTCTGGATGGAGTTCTCGCAAGAAAGATAGAACATAGCATTTTTGGCGTAAACTTGGACTCGTTTGCGGATTTGATCTCGTTTGGGATCGCGCCTGCCATGGCTGGTTACATGCTGATCAGCGAGATCAGCCCATATATCGCATCTGGCTTGGCTGCAGCATATCTGGTCTGTGGGATATTGAGACTGGCAAGATTCAACATCAGTGCAAAACGCAAGGAGTTCATAGGGCTGCCGATTACCGCAAGCGGAATCTGTATAGCACTACTCATCATCACCAGGGCAGACCCGTTGATCTTGGCATGTTCATATCCCGTCCTCTCAGCATTGATGGTTAGCGCAGTCAGTTATCCAAAAATTCAGGACAGAAAAATTCTGGTCTCCGTTGGAATCATATTCATCTTCATCATCGTCATATATTGCGTCCAGCGCATCCACTTGGCTAATCTGATCCTCCTTATGATGATTACGTGTTACATCATAAGCCCGCTACTAAGGAGGATGAAATATGCGATCAGATAGAGAGCATGCATTATTCGAGCTTGGAATCAAATTGGGAGCGCTGTACCATCAATACATAGGTGCACCCATCAACATGGAGACGTTGAGCAGCTTAGAGCATGCGATCGAGAGAAGCGTCTCAGCTCAGCCATATGTGTCAAGCGCAAAGGTTTCAATAGACCGCAGTATCGTCGAGGAGAAGCTAAATGAATTTGGCTATTGCGAACTGGAGGGGAAGATGCTTGACGTTAGGATAGAGGTACAGTATGGCTCTGCCAAGGTCATGGGAAGGATAAGATATGACAAGGAGCGCGATTACCCCATGATGCTTATAGAGTAGCTAGCTCTTCAACCAACATCGGCAGGAATGTCCCCACATCGGTCACGATTCCCATTGCTTGCGCCGTTCCTCTGTCCATGAGCTTCGTCACGGTAGCGGGATTAATATCGATGAAGATGGTTTTGACGTATGAAGGAAGACGATTGCCGATCGCTATGGAGTGCAGCATCGTAGCCATCATCAACACCAGATCGATGTCCTTTATCGCAGCCCTCATCTTGTCTTGCGCAACCATCACATCCGTTATGACATCTGGCAATGGTCCATCATCCCGAATGGAGCCAGCGAGCACAAATGGTATCTCTTTTTTGATGCACTCATACATGATTCCGCTGGTGATCATGCCCTGGTCTACGGCAGTTTTTATGGAACCGGCTCGCACGACCTCACTGATCGCATAGATATGGTGTCTGTGACCCTCTGGCACTAATTCAGCCTTCTCAATGTCCATTCCAAGCGATGTGCCATATAGATTATACTCGATATCGTGCACTGCCAACGCATTTCCCGCCAACAATACGTCCACATAGCCTCTCTTGATCATCTCCGCCAGTGCACCTGTTGCTCCAGTGTGCACGATTGCTGGTCCAGCCACCACTGCGATCTTACCGCCTTGATTTTTCACGTCGATGATCTCCTTGGCAATCTGACGAATCAACGTCTCGGATGGTCTCTCAGACGAGGTAGCGGTGCCCATGAACTCGAAAATCGATCTCTCCCTTGGACGCTCAGGTGGGGTCACGCGCACGCCTCTCTGTCCAATCACGATCAGATCGCCCTTCTGAACGTGAGCAAGTGGTTTGCATATAGCCCTATTTGCATCTATCGTGATCAGACAATCCATCCCTATGCCCTCGACGGTCAACCATTTGCCCCCATGCCTGACATAGGTTGGATGGTTTGTGGTGGAGTAAAAGCCCTTTGGGACGACCTTATCAGCTGGTGCTTTTTCTAGCACGGCGTCTTCCATTTCTGGCAATCGTGCGCCCAATCGATGCAACTCGCTCAGGATGCTGTCCACATGCTCATCATCCTCGCCGATGATCATGAGGCGGGCATAGCTATGCTCGGTCTTACGTTTTCCGATCCTGAAATCCAAAATCTCAAACTCGCCGTCCATGTCCATTATCTTATCGAACACCTTTGTCAGTATCAGCGAGTCGATGATGTGACCCTCAAGCTCAATCTCTCTCATAGCCATAATTTCTCACCTATAGATCATGGTTCCTATTCCTTTATCAGTGAAAAGTTCCAACAAAAGCGCATGAGGCAGGCTTCCATCAAGTATGTGCGCTTTCTCTACAGAACCCTCGATTGCTCTAATGCACGCCTCTATCTTTGGAATCATTCCTTCTTGGATCGTTCCACTAGAGATCAATTTTCTGAGATCATCCACTGAGATCTGTGATATGATGGATCTTGGGTCGGATGGGTCACTTAGAATGCCAGGCACATCCGTCAGCATGATCAGCTTCTTGGATTTTATGGACGAGGCCATGTCGCCAGCCACAGTATCTGCATTCACATTTAGGCTGTTTCCGTTTGCATCTACGGCTATGGGCGATATCACGGGTATATACCCCTTCTCGACCGCTAGCATAAGTACTTCTGGATTGATCTTCTCCGTCTCACCAACCCATCCTAAGTCCACTTCTTGCTCAACGCCCTCTATGAGGACTTTTTGAGGAGCTTTCTTTCTGGCAACGATCAAGCATCCGTCCTTTCCAGATAACCCCATTCCTTTGGCGCCATGCTTACCGATCAATGAGACGATGCGCGTGTTCACATTTCCTACTAGCACCATTCGCACGATTTCCAAGGTCTCCTCATCCGTGATTCTGAGCCCAGCCACGAACTCCGGCTTCTTTCCCATCTTCTCCATCTTTCTGGTTATCTCAGGTCCGCCCCCATGCACTACTATAGGACGCATCCCAACGTAGCGTAGCAACACGAGGTCTCTGACTATATCATCCATGATCTTTTGATCTAGCATCGCATGTCCGCCGATCTTGATCACGATGATGGAATCATGAAATTCCCTGATGTACGGAAGCGCCTCAATCAAGACGTTCTCTCGCTTCATATGTTCACCTATTATACCTTCAACTTAAAAACTCTTCTTGAAACATCGCCCATTTCATCACCTTGAATTTTGCATCTACCTTTCGTACGATGATCGGAATGTCATCCGCTTCGGTCAGCATGAGATCAGAATAACACAGTGCAGATGCAGTAATCGGACGATCCGATAGATCATCCAAGCCCTTTTCATGGAGCTCCATTGCCACAGAGAAGCTGTCCAAGGTGAAGATGGGATATCTCTTGATCCTATCTGATTCCATAATGCTCTTCACGCCAACGTTGAACCTTTCCTTCGCATCTTTGCCTTTCAGAACTTTCAAAGCTTTCCCCATCAACTCAAACAATGACAACTCATTTATGACCAAGATGTTATCTGAGCCGAATAATGATTCCAAAAATTCTTGAGGTATTTCCTCTACTTCAATACCAACGAAGGGCAAAAGATAGGTGGTGTCGAGAAATACCCTCATCTTTCCACCAGTTTCTTAGTTAGCTCTTTTCTAGTTTTCTCGAACTTCTCTATTGTCGTCTTTGCATACTTCGGCATCCTCAGAACAGTCAAAACATCCGGGATCGGCTCGACCATCAGCTTGGAATCATCTACTCTATACAACACCTTGCATCCGCTCTTAAGACCAATTTTCTCCCTGATACCCTTTGGTGGAAACAGTTCACCCTTTTTCCCAACCGTTCCTATGGCATCCATCGGAATTTCACCTTTCTACCAGAAATATCTTTAAATTCCGTTATTCTTATCTCTTTCGGTTGATGTATCACCCATAACTTCATATATCATGAGAACGATTGCCTCATACCCCAAGTGGGAAAAAGGAGAAAAAAATGAATAAAGGTGGATACAGCTCCAGGGGATTCGATAGACCGCCAAGAGAGATGCATAAGGTAACATGCGCCGATTGTGGTGTGGAAACCGAAGTTCCTTTTAAGCCGGACGGCACGAGACCTGTATATTGCAGGGACTGCTACCAGAAACATAGACCAAAGCGATATTAAGTGATATTAACATAGTCATTATATCATGCTTAGTTTTTGTTTTCGTTCATAACGAGTATACCTGTTATAAGAAACTAAGATCGGCTCGATACCAAAGAAGAGCTACGGCTCTCTGCCCCTGAAGTGGGGCATCCACTAATATGCCCACAAATCATCGAGGTGCTTCTGATCCGAGTAGAGGCAAGAGGATGGCACGCCACTCGTTCAGGTTTGCATTCACACCATTGATCTCAAGAGATTCATCGTCAAAGTAAATCTCGACGTTATTATCACAGCATCCACATTTGACGATATACCTATCACATATCTTTCCTTTCCCTTTTCTATGCCATACTCGAAGTTTCCATCCACCTCTCCCATCACTCTGTGCTATTTTTCGATTGAATTGATATTCCATGGTATACACCTCATTTTGTGAGCATATCACGATTCAAAAGTCATATGCCCCTCGATATACGAAGTTGCCCTCCTCCATAAGTATGGTTTTTCTGTTCAGATATGTATGATATTAGCTCTTCTACTTCCTCTTCTCACACCCTCTCCTCTAATTTGACCCTTTTTAATCCGATCTCATCATACTTTTTATCCGAACTTATTATCTCATCCCCATCGCAATATATCGCATGAAGTGCATCAAATGGTGTAACCCCGTATTTTTTCATCACATAACACGCAGATAAGTATCCGTTAACCCCTATCTTTGGCTCTCTCACCTCTACAAGGTTCGATGCTCCTTCTACCATCTCAAGTGGATCTTTTCCGTCCCTATATGCCAGCAAAATCAGTTCCATCAGGGTATGCGTCGATGTCCATATCTCGTCCTTGTGCTTCTCATATATTCGCTCTGCATTCTTTTTTAGCCAGTCCCCCTCTTTTAACAGCGCAAGAAAGAAATCCGTCTCTGCATACATCTATTCACCAGCCTCTATCAGAGCCTCTTTTAAAATTTCCTCTTTGACTTTGGAAATCGACTTTTTTATCATCCCAATGGACTGAAACTCTTTTAATGGGATTTCGGACTCCTTTGTTTTGTGTAGAACGATGTCTCCGTCAGGCAAAACTAATACGGTATATTTCGATTTGGCATCCATCTTGCTTCTAACTGCCTTTGGAAGGTAGATCTTTCCGGTTTTGTCCAGCGCCACATATTCCATTGTACCACCACATCCCATATCAATTCCAAAATATATAACATTTTTGGTTAATTATCCAAAATTTTCCCAAAAAATGTTTCGGCAAGTCTGCTGGAAATCGCATGAAGATGCCCGAGAAGAAAGGGTGAGTTAAGCCCTGGGTCGTGCCCTATCCGTCTACCACTTCGATATCATTTATCTTCTTGAAGTCCTTGTCAAAGGTTGCGATCGTCTTTGCTCCAGCATATCGCATGCAGGCGATGTTGGACGCATCCACAAAGCTGAGGTTTGCATCCTTTTGCTCCCTGAAAATTTTCCAGCTTTCACTGAACACATCGCTTGCCCTGACCATGGTGAGTTCTCTGGCGTTTCTCAGTACCTCTCCAACCTCGATGGCGGTTTGTAAATCCTTTCTCAGTGCGAGAACTGTGACCACCTCTGAGAAGACAAGTTCTGATGTCATCGCTCTACCAAACTTGTTTTCCCCGATTTTTTCATAGATTTTAACCGCTCTTTTATGATTGAAGTCGTCTGCATTTTTATATGCCACTATCACGCTGGCATCCAGAAATATCATCGCTATTCCTCTGAACCACAGGCGTAAAGAATCTCATCGATCTCCTCGCTGAGGCGTGCATTCTCCTTTCCAAAGGATACGGGCTTCATGTCTAACAGGCTTACATCAGAAGCTCTCTTCTCTCTCTCCAGCCAGACCTTTATGGCCTGGGTGATCGCTGCACCTATCGGTATGCCCTCTAATGCTGCCATTGCCTTCAAACGGCGGTATAATCTTTCATCGATGTTTCTGATCGTTATGTCCATCAAATCACCAAAGTGTGATATATGTTACAAAGCATATAAGCTTTACGCTGATAAAAGATTCAGCTACATCACCGCACTGAAGTGGAGCATCCGTTTGGTGTGTGTGCTCTCCTTGTTAGTGGCGGGCATTTTGGCAATGTATATCTAAGAAATAGATGAAAAAGTTAAGTTCCTAACATGGTGGGAGATTTGACTTCAGAAACTTTAAGTATTATTAATACTATTAGTATTACGTGTTAAAAATCAGGTATGGTAAGCACGCCAGATTTAGAATGGTTGAACGTGGCATATCAGATAAGGAAATAAGAACTGCCATAATCAAAGGTACAAAACGCATTCAAAATGGCAAGATCGTTTCGTCATACTTGTACTTCGAAGTCGTCTACAAGAAAATTAAGGATGAGATTTACGTGATCACGGTAAAACCGAGGTGGTGAGCATGAAAAAATGTCCAGTCTGTGAAAAGGGAAATCTGAAAGAAGGAAAGGTTGAGGAGGAGATGTTTGGAACGTCTCTTGGTAGATACAGAGCAGAGATATGCGATAGGTGTGGGGAGTCTTTTGTCGATGAAGAGACCATGAGGGCTATAGAACAAAAGGCAAGGCAGCTAGGCATATGGGGTCTTGCCAAGAAAATAAAAATCGTGCGTTCAGGAAACTCATTGGCTATCAGGATTCCCGCAGACATTGCCAGATTCTTGAAGCTAGAGGAAGGCAAAGAGATGTTTTTACATCCAGAAGGAACCACAAAACTCGCGATCGAGATAATTTGAGAACTGGGCGTCTCTCTGGAAAAACCCATCATAAAATGCTAACTCAGACGTAAAAGAGCTGGTGCTTCCGTTGTTTGTGATAGGATTCTCCTTACTAGTAGCGGGCAATTTGGCAATGTATATTAAGAGGGTTGAGGGTGAATAGATGAATGTTGGTATGCAAGACTCCGAATTATCATCAAATACCATCGACAAAGACTTTAAAGCAGATATTGTGAATGTAGTTGCAACCTTCTCACTAGATACAACTTTGGATCTTGAAGAAGTTCATAGGCAATTTGAAAATGAATCTTCGTTTGACGAGGCAATTTTTAACTATGGAGTTGTCATCTTACAGGTGAAAAAGCCCAAGATGTCGTTTTTGATATATCGTACTGGGAATATCGTTTGTGTTGGTGCAAAAAGTGTAGAGGATGCAAAACAAAGTGGCGAGTATTTAATCAATCGTTTTAGAGATGTGGGCATCAATGCCCAGCTTTCGAGAGAGGTAGAAATTAGTAATATTGTTGTAGCAGCAGATTTAGGGTCAGAATTAAATTTAGATGCGATTGCAACTAATTCTGGTTTAGAAAATGTGGAGTACGAGCCAGAGCAATTTCCAGGATTAATTTATCGCCTAAATGAGGACAACATCAAGTGCACTATCCTGCTATTTCACTCTGGGAAAATGATAATTGCTGGTCTTAAAGATGTAAATAAAATACATAAAGTGATGGAGAGGCTAATTTCAGATTAAGAAATCGTTTGAATGTGTATTATATTGTGGCATTTATCAAACATTTTGGCAATGTATATTTAAGAGACATGAAGCAACTTCAATCTGAAAAATCGATATAAAACCTTTGTGATAGGAGGAAAATATTAAATACTCTAAAGTATGATACTCTAAAGTATGAATAAAAAATTCGTGGATAGAGAAAGCGAATTGAGAACCTTAGACGACGTGTTCACCTCTGAGAATGCAGAACTCATCATCATCTATGGGAGAAGAAGGGTTGGGAAGACAGAGTTGATAAAGAAATTTTTTGAAAATAAACGGCACCTGTATTTCTTAGCGGATTTGCAAAAAGAGGAGCAGTTGCTCAAGATGTTTTCAGAAATTGCCAGGTTAGCTGTGAAGAAGGAATACCTCAGGTTTGAGGATTGGGATGGTTTGTTCAGTTTTTTGACCGACGTTGCAAAAAAGGAGAGGGTCGTTGTTGCCTTTGATGAAGTCGGTTATGTAAACGAAGCAAATCCAGCGTTTTACTCCATCCTGCAGAGGTTTTGGGATGAACACTTGCAACATGCAAAGATTTTCTTGATACTGTGTGGGTCGAGCGTTTCGATGATGGAAAGGGACGTTCTGGGCTACAGAAGTCCCTTGTATGGTAGAAGGACTGGGCAAATTGAGCTAAAACCTTTGACATATAAAGATTCCAGACGATTTTTCCCTGGGTTAGGTGAGGAGGAGATGATTGAATTTTACTCCGTCTTGGGCGGTGTACCAGCATATCTCAAGCAATTTGATGAGGATAAAGACGTTTTTGAGAACATAGAAGAGGAGATACTTGATCCAGATAAATTTCTTTACAGGGAGCCGAGATTCATCCTTTTAGAGGAGCTTAGAGATCCCACCACATATCTCTCGATCTTGACTGCCATATCGCAGGGAGCATGCAAGTTCAATGAGATATCTCAGAGCAGTTATGTTGAGCCCACCAAGCTATCAAAATATCTTTCGGTTTTGTTGGACCTGCGGCTGATAAACAAGATAAGGCCGGTTACTGAGAGGAAGGAGTTCAGGAGAAACACCTTATACAGCATCGGTGATAATCTGTTTGATTTCTGGTTTAGGTTCGTTCACCCGCATCACCCTCTGATCGAGGGTGGTGAGATCGGGGTGGTGATGGACCTCATCAGATCTGATTTTGATCGGTTTGTTTCCTTTGCCTTTGAGGATGTTTGCAGGCAAACGCTCTGGGAGTTGAACACAGAGAGGAGGTTGCCCTTCACTTTTATGAAGATCGGTAAATGGTGGCATAAGGAGGATGAAATAGACATCGTAGCCCTAAATGACAAAACGAGAGAAATTTTGTTTGTAGAGTGCAAGTGGCAGGACAAGAAAGTCGGAAAAGACGTTGCAGAAGACCTGCTCAGAAAGAAGACGCTCGTGGAATGGAACAAAGATAGAAGAAAGGAACACTGCGCCATATTCTCCAAGTCCGGCTTCCAGAAGTCCTG